>NZ_JACKZU010000709.1:0-1306 GCF_014222165.1 Nostoc sp. 2RC | reverse complement strand
GGGTTAAAGGGTAAGGGTTAAAGGTTTTTTCTTTCCCTTTTCCCCTTTCCCTTTCCCCCAAAACCCGACAAGTATTGGGAGATGAGGGGGTATGGGAGCAGGGGAGCAGGGAAGTAGGGAAGTAGGGGAGACAAGGGAGAATAATAACTCCCCAGTCAACTGTCAACTGTCAACTGTCAACTGTCACCACTCCCAATACCCAATCCGTTTTAATAAAAGAACACCATGACATTATCAACAACTAAACTCGGTAAAACTGGATTGACGGTTTCGCGTCTTTGTCTGGGTACTATGACCTTTGGATTGCAGACAGAGGAAGAAATTTCTAGGCAAATCCTGGACACGGCGGCTGATGCTGGAATCAACTTTTTGGATACAGCCGATGTTTATCCCCTTGGTGGTGGAGTTACCACAGCTGGACGCACCGAAGAAATCATTGGGCGTTGGTTAAAAGGGAAACGCGAACATTTTATTCTGGCTACTAAGGCTGTAGGTCGGGTTGGCCCTGCACCTTGGGATCAAGGTGCTTCGCGCAAACATATTTTGGATGCCATCGATGCTTCTCTAAGACGACTGCAAACTGATTATATTGACTTGTATCAATTGCACTCCGATGATGCTTCGACCCCCCTTGATGAAACTCTAGAAGCGTTAGATACGATAGTTCGTGCTGGGAAGGTGCGCTATATCGGGGTTTCTAACTTTTTAGCTTATCGGCTCAGCCGTGCTTTGGGTCGTGCGGAAGTACGTAATTTAACTCGTTTCGTATCGATTCAGCCCCGCTATAACCTACTGTTCCGGGAAATTGAGCGGGAATTATTGCCCCTAGCGCAAGAAGAAGGACTGGGTGTAATTCCATACAATCCCTTAGCAGGGGGTTTACTTAGTGGTAAACATAGTTTCACTCAAGGCCCCACCCCAGGAACGCGTTTCACCTTGGGTGCAGCCGCAGAACGTTATCAAGAACGCTACTGGCGCGATCGCGAGTTTAATACTGTGGAAGAATTACGCACAGTGGCCGAGTTTTCAGGTTTATCCTTGACTACCTTAGCCATAGCTTGGGTTTTAGCCAATCCAATTATCACCGCCCCGATTGTTGGTGCTAGCCGTCCAGAACAACTTGCTGACACCCTTAAGGCTGTGGAAGTCAAACTCGATGACAATTTGAAACAAAAATTAGATAACCTCACGGCCGAATATCGCAGGGGAGATTCTCTGCGTTAGGGAAGGGGAGATGGGGAGGTAGGGAGCAGGGGAAAAGGTTATGGTTCGGCAAGCTCACCAACCAGGTTAAAGGGAAAAGGAA
>NZ_JACKZU010000708.1:0-1313 GCF_014222165.1 Nostoc sp. 2RC | reverse complement strand
CTTTAACCCCTTCGGGGTTCGCCAGTCGCTCATGGGGGAAACCCCCAAGACCGCGCTGGCTCACCTTTTCCCAAAACAAAATTCCGAGTTGAAAATGCACAAACCAAGCAGTATTGCCTCTGCCCCACTGCTTCTTCCCAATGCCCCATGCCCAATTTATCGTAATTACAATAACGACAATTGTTCGCTAGGCGGCGTAAATCCCAAATGTTTGTATGCTGCTTTTGTGGCCATTCTCCCACGGGGGGTTCTGGTTAAATAACCAATTTGCATCAGGTAAGGTTCATATACTTCTTCAATTGTTTGGGTATCTTCACCTGTTGCGGCTGCCATTGTTTCTAACCCCACTGGGCCGCCGTTAAATTGTTCAATAATTACACTGAGCATTTGACGGTCTGTCCAATCTAAACCACAGGGATCTACCTGGAATAGTTGCAATGCTTCGGATGCAACGCTTTCGTTAATCTCTCCAGATAACTTTACTTGAGCATAATCACGTACTCTTTTGAGTAGTCTATTAGCAATACGTGGTGTCCCGCGCGATCGCCTCGCTATTTCTGCGGCACCATCTTCTGTAACGGGGGTTTTGAGCAATTCAGCGGTTCGGAGTACAATTTTACTGAGTTCATCAACTTCATAAAATCGCAGTTTTTGAATTAAACCAAAGCGATCGCGCAGTGGTGAAGTTAAAGCACCAACGCGGGTTGTAGCTCCTACTAAAGTAAATTTTGACAGCGGCAAACTTCTGATGCGAGCGCTGGAACCTTTACCAATAGTAATATCTAAGCGATAATCTTCCATTGCTGGATAGAGTATTTCTTCTGTCATTCGGGAGAGGCGATGAATTTCATCGACAAATAAGATATCACCCGGTTTCATGTTCACCAGTAGCCCGACAATATCTCGCGGACGTTCCAAGGCTGGGGCACTGGTAATTTTGTAATTTACCCCCATTTCCGATGCTAAAATCATCGCCATTGTGGTTTTACCCAATCCTGGCGGCCCATACAGCAATAAGTGATCCAGCACCTCACCACGAGACTTAGCTGCTTTAATGGCAATGTCTAATACATCCTTTAAATCTTTTTGCCCAATGTAATCGGCAAATCGCTGCGGTCGAATACTTTCTTCTTGTTTGTCTTGTTCGTCAATAGCAGCTTCAGGTTGCAAAATATCGTTTGTGGATGCTGCTTTCGCCGATTCCCGACGCTGTTTTGGTTCTCCGTTGGATTCTGGAGGCTGTTTTTTCGAGGAGATTATCGCCATAATTCAGCTGTCTACTTTTTAGGGGACTGGGGAGTGGGGAGGTAGGG
>NZ_JACKZU010000707.1:0-1318 GCF_014222165.1 Nostoc sp. 2RC | reverse complement strand
GAAAGGGGAGAGGGGAGAGGGGAAAGGGTAAAGGGGAAAGGGTAAAGGGTAAAGGGTAAAGGGTAAAGGGTAAAGGGTAAAGGGGAAAGATTTTAAATCCCTTACCCTTTACCCAGCCGTCACCCAGCATTTTTGGATTGACAGCCCACTAGATATCTGCATAGAAAATTCGTATCAATATTTACATAAATTTATCGTTGTGTGATGTACTTTTTTCACTCTTTCTATTGCTCTAAAGCCTGACCCGTTTAGATACATTTCAAAGCATTCCTGTTTGATTTCTTCTAAATAACCTTGTTTTTCATAAGAATTCATAAATTAAACTTTTACCTGTTCTATATCTGCATTTGTTGGCTGGTCTATTTCTATGAACCTCGGCCCGATAATCAGAACTGTAACCATCATTAATATACTCGTTACCATAATGATGCTCACCACACTGGGATCTTCAAAGTTGCTCGTACCCACTAATAGTGCTGCGGCAAAATTGCGTTGAGCGGTTCCGACTCCTAGCACTCTTTGGGTATCAACACCAGGGCCGCCTAACAGATAACCTACGCTAAAGGAAAAGAGAATAAATACAGCACAAACAAAAATTGCACCTGTTTTCAATAAGGCGATGATATCGTTAGTATGAACTGCTAATCTGACTAATAAACCTATAAATAATCCAGCATTAGATAATTTGAACAAAATTGGTTGAAGAGTTGTAGCGATCGCTGGAAATTTAGCTTTAATCAATAGCCCAATTGCCAATGGACTAACCATCATTAATAACAACGGTTTGGCAATTTCCCAAGAGTTGATTTGCACCCCTTCCACCACCAACGGCAATACAATCGGCATATAAACGATTGTCCCCAACATCAGCAACATCATTAACCCCACAGAAAAAGCTATATTGCCCTTAACTATGTGAGCGAGTTTTGGCAAAGCTGGAGGGCCTGATGCTACCGCCATGATTAGTAAACCATCTTTAACTGGTTCGCCTAGATCTACTATTTGCAGCAGCAGATAGACAAAAAGCGGCACCAGCACAAAATTTGTCAGCAAAGACAAGATAACGAGGCGGGGATTGCGGAGTGGTTGCCAAATCTCCTGTAGAGTTAGACGTAAACCAGCACCCAGCATAGTAAAAACAATAAACGTCAGAAGTGCTAATTTGTCGATGACTGCCAGAATTTCATTCATGATTTTAATAAGAATTGGGCATAGGGCATTGGGAATTGGGAATTGGGAATTGGGCATTGGGCATTGCTAAGGAGACAAGGTAGACAAAGCAATCTTTCTCCTCATCCCCCTCATCTCCCCCATGCCC
>NZ_JACKZU010000706.1:0-1337 GCF_014222165.1 Nostoc sp. 2RC | reverse complement strand
GATAAGAGGGATGAGGGAAATGAGGGAGAGGCGACGCTACCTACTAATATCAAACTGACTAAAGTTGTTATGCCATATTTATAAAGTGATAATTTCATAGATTTTCTAAATCGCAACAATTTCCAGTTAGTTTACTTAACAAAAAGTTTGGGGAATGCTAAAGTTTTTTACAAAACTTTTTGATTACCTATTGAACTTTGTTTAGCTTAACTTTTCTTAAACTAAATCTTACGACAGGCTACAATTTTTTTAAATATCGATTAAAGGTAGGATAATAACAAATTAAAGAAGGGGTAATTTTGACTGCGCCAATTTAAGATTTGAGATTTTAGATGATTTCGGTTCATGTCTCCCCCAGGCTGCGTCGCACTTCGCTAACATGGGCGGAACAAATTCCAAATTAAAAATCCTCAAGCCCCTACCCAGAGTGGTCGGGTAAATGCAAAATCGTTCGACTGAGCGGAGTCGAAGTCTAAAATTTAAAATCCAAAATCAATTGACTCCAGAAAACCATTTTTTATCCCTGATAAAGATAGCGTAATGCGGTTGGTAATGAATTACCGCAAGGGAGGTTTTATGAACGAAAAAGTAAAATCGGGTTCGCGGAATGTTGCAATTGTTGGGCCTTATTTAAGTGGAAAAACAACTTTACTAGAAAGTTTGTTATTTGTTACAGGGGCGATTTCTCGCAAAGGAAATGTTAAAGACAGCAACACAATAGGAGATAGTGCTGCCGAGTCGCGCGATCGCCACATGAGTGTAGAAGTCAGCGCTGCTAGCACTGAGTATAACGGTACTCGCTTCACTTTTGTTGATTGTCCCGGAAGTGTAGAATTTGCCCAAGAAACATACAATGCTTTAATCGGAGTTGATGCCGCAATTGTAGTTTGCGAACCGATACGCGATCGAGTCCTCACCCTCGCCCCTTTATTTAAATTCCTCGACGATTGGGAAATTCCCCACATAGTTTTCGTCAACAAAATGGATCGGGCAAATATCCATGTTTTAGAAACATTACACGCCCTCAAAGCAGTTTCCAGCCGTCCCCTAGTAGCCCATCAATATCCCATCATGCAAGGGGAACAACTCACCGGCTTCATCGACATGGTGAGCGAACAAGCATATCAATATCATCCCGGCGCACCCGCTGACCCCATCCCCTTCCCCGAAAATTTAAAAGAAGAAGAACATATCGCACGGGCCCAAATGCTCGAAGCCCTAGCAAACTTTGATGACCATTTACTCGAAGAACTTTTAGAAGGTGCGTTCCGTTCCCTCCAAATGGCATAAAGCCAAGGACGAGGGACAAGAATCAAAGTAGGGAATTAACCCGAACT
>NZ_JACKZU010000705.1:0-1353 GCF_014222165.1 Nostoc sp. 2RC | reverse complement strand
GAAGTCCAAAACTTGATTTAGAAGTCCAAAACTTGATTTAGAAGTCCAAAACTTGATTTAGAAGTCCAAAACTTGATTTAGAAGTCCAAAACTTGATAGCAGGATAATTTTATGGAATGTGGAGGGTTGAGAAAAGGTGCGATCGCTTTTGTGGATTAAGATAATGTAATACCACATCTAGGTTTTACTTGGGTGGGGATTATTTGATAAAGCAAAATTTTATGTTCTATAAATTAGAACCTGTGTAATTCGATCTAAAAAGCTAATGGAAAAATTCAATTATTTCATAAATTTGAAAAGATAAGTTTAGAGCAATGTTGGTTTTCGTTCGTCAACCCAATCTACAATTTATTGCAACTATGCCTCAAATACAATTATGACTACAGATGCAGAATATCAAACAAGAATTATCACCTATGACTGGGATGATTTAATGATATTATGGGCAGAAATTCAAGCAAAAAATACCTCAAATTTTTGGGATCGAGGTAAAGCATTAGAATATTTAGTTTTACGCGCCTTTCAACTTGATGGTGCTGAGGTAGCTTGGCCTTATACTGTAAAAATTCAAGATACAATAGTAGAACAAATTGACGGAGTAGTATATACAGACAGCCTAGCCTGTTTAATCGAATGTAAGGATGAAACTAAAGAAGTCAATTTTGAACCCGTAGCAAAATTACGAAATCAACTACTACGAAGACCAGCCACAGCTATTGGTAGCGTGTTTAGTCGGAGTGGATTTACAGAAGCAGCAGTAACATTAACTGGATTTGTTGCACCTCAAACTATTCTATTATGGGGAGGTAAAGAAATTGAATATTCATTAATAAATAAATCTATATGTAAATTTTTAGTTAAAAAATATCGTTTTTGTGTTCAAAATTGTATCCCTAATTACGACATTACAACGGAGATTTTTCTATGACACTAGCATATATGATTACAGAAGGTTATACAGATGTAGAAATTTTACAGAGATTACTGCCGAAAAATCTGAGTCAAGATATCCAATTTATAGCAGGTGAAGGTTCTTACAGAGCGCGTTCTTTAGCTAGTTCACTGCTTGCTACTCGGAAAAAACCTGTTGCTCTTGTTTTAGATGCAGATACAGATAACAAATCTCAAATATCTGAAAAACATGATTTAATTAATTATGTACTAAATCAGGCATCATCTGGAATTCCTTATCAAGTTTTTATAGCAGTTCCTGAATTGGAAATTGTATTTTTACAAGATAAATTATTAATTGAAAAAATAACAAAACGCCAATTCAATGATTTAGAATGGCAGTTAGCTCAAAGAACCCCTAAAAATTTTTTAGAGGCAGTATTCGGAAATAATAAGCAAATA
>NZ_JACKZU010000704.1:0-1355 GCF_014222165.1 Nostoc sp. 2RC | reverse complement strand
GGGGAAAGGGAAAGGGGGAAAGGGGAAAGGAAAGATTTCTCTTTAACCTTTAACCTTTACCCTTTACCCTTTACCCTTTCCCCTTGGCGAAGCCATATCCCCAGTCCCCACTCAACACTCTGCACTGGGCACTCCTACTGTGGGAAGATTATTGATGGCTTACGTCCAGTTAACAATAATCAATGCTGCATTTGAGTTATTCCATGCTTAAGTTATTAAAATCCTGGCTGAAGAACAGCCTAATGGCAATACTCCTGGTAACAATATTTTTAGGCATAACTACAGCTGGGTGGACTCCCTCTAGTAGCGCCGCGCTGCCAGCTGGCAATGCAATTACTGACGGTAATGCTTTGTTGCGGTATGCACTCCCGATAAATAACAAACCTGTGCGGCAATTACAAGCCTCTTTAGAGGATATCTCTAACCAAATGCGGGCAAATCGCCGCTGGGGTGCTGTTTCCAAAGACATCAGCCAAGCATCTCGCATTCTCGATAAACCCTCCCAAATCCTAGCAAGTGTTCCCGAAGAACGCCAACCCCAAGCAGAAGCTTGGATTAACGAATTAAAATCCGGTGTGCTTCAACTGCAAGAATTGGCAAATAATAAAGATAAACAACAAATTTTGCAGCAGAGAACTAAATTGCTGAATCTTGTCACTCAGCTAGAAGAATCAATGGTCAAGAAATTTCCCTTTGAAGTTCCTGCTGAGTATAGTAATTTGCCACAACTTAAAGGTCGTGCCACTGTGGAATTAAAAACCAACAAAGGCGACCTCACCCTTGTAGTAGATGGTTACAGCGCCCCCGTCACTGCTGGTAATTTTATAGATTTAGTGCAGAGGGGTTTTTATAATGGCTTAGAATTTACCCGTTCTGAAGAATCTTACTTTCTGCAAACCGGAGATCCACCAGGAAAAGAAGTCGGTTTTATTGACCCAAAAACAGGCAAATACCGCGCCGTACCCTTAGAAATCTTGGTTGAAGGCGACAAGGAGCCTACTTATGGCATTACTCTAGAAGAAGCTGGCCGTTACATTGATATGCCAGTTCTACCTTTTTCTGCTTTTGGTGCAGTAGTTATGGCTCGTCCTGAAAGTGAAGTGAACGGAGGTTCTTCACAATTTTTCTTCTTTCTCTTTGAACCAGAACTTACTCCCGCCGGACGTAACCTACTAGATGGTCGCTACGCCGTTTTTGGCTATCTCACTCAAGGCAAAGAAGTTTTGGATAAACTCAGGGCTGGTGACAAAATTGAATCAGCAACAGTAGTGCAAGGAATAGAAAATCTGGTTGAACCGCAAGCTGCGTAAAGATGAGGGACTGGGGAGATGGGGAGATGGGAAGATGGGGGAGTG
>NZ_JACKZU010000703.1:0-1357 GCF_014222165.1 Nostoc sp. 2RC | reverse complement strand
GATGAGGGGATAGGGAAGTGTGGGGAGTGTGGGGGGAAAGATTTCTTCCTCATCCTCCCACACCTCCCACCCCTCCCACACTTCCTGCTTGCCCAATGCCCAATGCCCAATGCCTTTTGCCCAGTAACCAGTCACCAGTAACCAGTCACCAGTCACCAGTCAACACTCCCAATCTCAATCAAGACGCTTCACTGTGTATTTGCATCAGACGTTGCTTAAGGCGTTGGGCTTCACCCTTATCAACAACGGAACCTTTTTCCAATAAAAAAGCACCGTCACAATAATTTAGCTCATCTAATCTATGGGTTACCCACAAAGCTGTGATTCCTCGACTTTTGACTAGACGGCGAACACCAGCAACTAAATCCAGCTGGCTATCCGGATCTAACAAAGCAGTGGGTTCATCTAATAATAAGACTTCACAGCGGCGGGCGATGGCTCCAGCAATGGCGACTCGCTGCTTTTGTCCTCCAGAAAGTGCATATATTGGGCGTCGTTGTAAGGTCAGCAAATTTACCGCCCCCAACGCTTCTTCAACCCTGACTCTCACAGCAGCAGGGGGCAACTTTTCTTCCACCAATCCAAAAGCCACATCAGCACCAACTGTTGGCATCACCAATTGATGATCGGGATTTTGGAAGACAAAGCCAATAGGTTGCAAAACCCCAATTTCACCAGAGTTCGGAGATAACAACCCCGCCACCAGCCTCAGTAAAGTTGATTTACCACTGCCGTTTGTACCCAAAAGCATCCAAAACTCACCCTTAGGAACTTCTAAAGAGCAAGACTTGATTACTTTCTCTCCATTAGGCCAACTGAAGTTTAAATCCTTGACCTCGATGCCCAGTTGAGACATTTGTCAACCCTGTTTATTCAGCAGCGAGAGCAAAAAAGCCAGGTGGTCTACCACTAGCAGTGGTTACACCATCTTTCTGAACAATCTGCACTCCAGAAATTTCACTAGCACGAACAGCAATTTTCTTCTCTGTTTTGCCCTCGCACTTCAGCTCCACTATGTCAGGATTGCCAGAACGCATAGCTGCCAAAATTAGCTGATAGACAGCTTCAGCATCCTCGGCCGATTTACGTTGTACCGAGATCGGAAAAGCAGTGTTTCTGATGCTTAAGTCGATGGTAAACATTTAGCATTAATCAAAATTTAACTGTAGCACTTATTTTAACGTCCACTGACAGATTCTTGGGTAAAGGGGAAAGGGGAAAGGGTAAACGGTAAACGGCATTGGGCATTGGGTATTGGGAAGAAACTCCAGTGGCGGGAGGCAGAGGGAAAAAATTCTTCTCCCCAGCCTCCCCATCTCCCCAGCCTCCCCATCCCCTATGCCCCATGCCCTATTCC
>NZ_JACKZU010000702.1:0-1363 GCF_014222165.1 Nostoc sp. 2RC | reverse complement strand
ATTTTAGATTATAAGTTCGTTATGTAAATTTAAAAAAATACTACCCATCTCATTTGCAATTTTAAATTAGAGGTAGTGGCGTGACAAGTTTTAAATGTTGCAATAGATTTTATTGTGGGATGGGTGTCCTCACCCGTCCGGGCGGGCAAGATGCCCAACCCACAAGAGTTTACTAATGCACTATTTTAGCCTTGTCACGGTAGTAGGGTGTATTATGTTGAAGGCTAACTTATCTTTAATTTTTTATGCCTCTTTACGCTCATTGATTCTGAATTCTGAATTCTGAATTCTGAATTTTGAATTCTTTAATTTCGTTGATTTTCAATGGTTAATTCGTAGGTACAGAAAGCTGGTTTTTCTTGTTCGATGATTTTTTGAATCAGCTGTTCGTTGATAATGCCACTGGAAATGTGAGAACGCAAACGAACTACAAAATGATATGGTTGTCCACCGGCTAAAACTGCACTTCCCAGTTGTGCGTCTCCAATAATAAAAGCTGGGCCAAAAGGTTCGGTAATACTAATATGTTTATCTGCTTCATTGGGTAAATGTTCGTCTAATGGTAAGCCTGTATAAAGATGTAAATAAAGACGCAATCCTTTACGAGTTCCTCGCCAGCGATAAAGTTCTACTGCACGACGAATTAAACGGCGCTGTTGCTGGAGATCCCAAACAGAATCTACTTGCCAAGCAACCCAATGAGCCATAAAGGGTAGGAGTGCTTGGGGCGCTGTCAGGGGGTCGAGGTTTGCCCACATGACGTTATAACTGTCAATTATTGGTTGAAAAGCTTGCTCAAATATTTTCATAAAGCGACCAATAAAGTCTACTTCACGATACAAAATAGGCAAGAATTCCATGTAGGCGGTGTAGGGACGGATATATAAATCAAAATATTCGCTTCTGTAGATTTGTTCGTTGTCTGTACCTTGGTCGATGTGTAGAGTAACTAGGCTACGAAAATTCAGAGTTAGTCTGTCTGTTTTTCCTGGGGCTATGGCTTGTTGGTCTTCAAAAAATGTTTCTGGAATAGAAAAGTACAACACTGCGTCCATTTGTCCGCGCGGTGGAATCTCACTACCTTCCGTACCAATTTGACACCACTCACTGGGAAAATTTCCCTCAATCCTGAAGTTTACCTGCAATGGTCGCTGTTCTAAGTTTTGCACTTGGACAATCATTTCACTTGGGTGTCCAGGATGCAAAAGTAAACTACGTCCTGCTGCATCAACGCTTTCCTCATTGGCAAAGGTTAAGCCCCCCACAGGTAAAGCTTCAGGAATTTGCATTGGCGTTAATTGAATGCGGATAGATGGAGTAGAGCGACTTTGAACCATAGCAGTGGGGATGGGGGGATGGGGGG
>NZ_JACKZU010000701.1:0-1365 GCF_014222165.1 Nostoc sp. 2RC | reverse complement strand
CTGCTCCCCTGCTCCCCCTCATCTCCCCGCCTTATTCAACGGTAATATTCTACACGTAGCGGGCTAATACTTCGGCGGTAGCTTGTCCGGTTTTTTGCCAACTGAATTGTTGGGAGCGGATAATTCCCTGGTTAGAAAGGCGCGATCGCAATGTCGAGTCAGTGGCGATCGCTTCCATTGCCTCTGTAATTTCTCTGGTGTTGTAAGGGTTAATTAGAATCGCCGCATCCCCAGCTACTTCTGGTAGGGAGGAAAGATTGGAGGTAATTACTGGGGTACCACAAGCCATTGCTTCCAGGACTGGTAAACCAAAACCTTCCCAAAGACTAGGGAAAACAAGGGCGATGGCTTGATTGATGATTTTGGGCAATTCGCTGTAAGGAACGTAGTCAAGGAATTTTACTTGATGGCTGATGCCTACTTGAGCAACTTGGGCTTTTAAAGTCGGGGTGTAACGGCCATCGCTTGGCCCTGCTAGCCAGAGTTCATAGTCGCTGTTATTGGGTAGTGCAGCAAAGGCGGTAATTAGTCGATGTAAGTTTTTGTAAGTGTTTTGGCGTCCAATGTAAAGAAAGTAGTTGCTTTGGGGGAGATTGAGAAAGCGAAAGTGAGTGCGATCGTAAGCAAGGGGAATGGGGGTGATTTTGCGATCGGGAATTTGGTAAAAATCGGTGATGTCTTGAGCTGTAGCTTGGGAATTGCAGATTATATGTTGTGCCTGCTTGAGGATTTGAGGAACGTAGTAGCGATGATATGGTGTCAGTGGTGAAAAACTTTTAGGAAAACGCAAGGGAATAAAGTCGTGAACCATCACGACAAAAGAGCAGTTTGTATAAATAGGTGCTTCTGGCAGCAAGGAAAATAAAATCTGGGATTTTAGCTTTTTATAAATTTGCGGTAATTGAAATTGCGTCCAAAAAAGCCGTTTCAAATGACCTTTTAATCCTTGTTCTGGGGTTAGGTCAGGGGGAATTGGATAGCAGTTATAACCAGAAATATTTTGGCAAACTAAGAGTGTGGGATAAAGTTGTTGTAAATGAGGCAACAAATTTAGAGCATAAGTACTGATGCCTGTGGGACGATTTAACAGAAATGAAAGATTAATTAACAATGTCATTTCTCAGCATAAAAACTTCAAAATTAGAAAAATTTATTTTTCTATTTTTTACAAGCGCCGAATTGAGTTAAGTTATTTATTTTGCTTTTTGATGACATAATCACATATACCATAAAATTTTCCTAATCCAGCTTTTGGTTTTATTAAAATTACTAATGTTGACTTGAGAATTTGAAAAATTAATCTGATTGTAAAAATAAATTTATTGGTATGCTTATCCATTGTTAATAGATAACTATAGGTAGCAT
>NZ_JACKZU010000072.1:0-25501 GCF_014222165.1 Nostoc sp. 2RC | reverse complement strand
TCCCCAGCCTCCTTATCTCCCTTATCTTCCCACCTCCTCACCTCCCCATACAAATTAGTTGTAAAGAATCATACAAAAAATAAATATTATACAGAGATAATGGTATAATTTTGTATGGTCATAACTTGAGAAAAACAAGTGGAAGTAGGGGTAGATGGCTCTTTAAGTGAGCTAGCCTCAGCCTTTGAGGCATCCGAAAGTATCAAGGTTGTTCGTCTGCCAGTTATTTTAAAATTTTTAAATTGGGAAAATTTACCTAGTTCTGCTGCAATGCATCTGTTGTCTGTGGCGTTGACTATGGGAATTCTTAGTGTTGCTGGGGAAGTTTTAGCACTTCAGAAAATTGGCACTAACGGTTCCCAAGTGGCTAATAGCCAAAGATGTTTAAAAAAGTTAGGCTACTTTAAAGGGCCCGTCACGGGCAAGTTTGCTACTTTGACTGAAAATGCTGTCATCAAATTTCAGCAAGCTAATAGATTACCTGCGGTTGGGTTTATAGGCCCTAGTACTCAAAGAACGTTGCAAAGAGCGTGTCAGAGTCAAGCTTCTAGTAGGAATGTTAATGGAAATTCAGCATCGGCAGTAAATCAATATCCTACCCTTTCTCAAGGTAGCACTGGTGCAGCGGTGACCAAGTTGCAACAGCGTCTCCAACAGCGCGGTTATTTTAATGCTAATCCTACAGGAAATTTCGGGCGCATCACTAAAGATGCCGTGATTGCATTCCAGCGTAATGCAGGGATATCTGCCACTGGAATTGTCGGTGGCCAAACTTGGAGAGCGTTACTAGGTTCTTCTCAGGCTCCAGCTAAATCGAGTTTTTCCACTCAACAAATCAGAGAACTGCAACAGGGTCTACGACAATTAGGTTATTTTAAAGCTAATCCCACTGGAACTAGTGGCCCAATTACTAGAGAAGCCATTACCAAATTCCAACAAGACTATAAACTACCTGTAAACGGCCAAGCCAATACCCAAGCTTTAGTAGCAGTACGTAGAGCATTGGCTGGAGGATATGCTACTCAACAACCAGCAAGAAATTATCTCACCGTTGGCGATCGCTCAGATAATGTCAGATTAGTGCAAAATCGTTTATGGCAACTGGGGTTTTTTAATGCCAATGCTGATGGCTATTTCAGCGATTACACCAGAAACTCTATAATGGCATTCCAGCAATCTTTTGGACTCAATTCCACTGGAAATGTAGATTGGCAAACTTGGGAAGCATTAGGATTGAATCATGCAAATGCCAGCAATTATACTGAAACTAATCGCTATTTAGTACCCGTGACTAATGGCTATTTATCACCTGAAACTCACAGCAACATCTTAGCTGGCAATAATGGCTATAAAGTTATCGTGCCAATATTCAGTAATGATACTTTAAGTAAAGTGCAACAGTATATACCTCATGCTGTGGCAGAGCAATCGAGTTTGGGGGATTATGTGAATGCTGGAGCATTTAGCGATCGCGCCGAAGCAGAAAGGGTGACGAAAATGCTCCGCTCCTACGGTGTAGATGCAAGAGTAAAATACAATTGAGCAAGAATTCAGAATTCACAATCAAGGGCATAGGGAGTCAACCAATTAAATTGACAAACTCAACTGTGAACCGTGCTGAGTTTTATTCACCTCAATCCTAGCTTGGAAAGCTTCTTTGAGTTGGGGCATGTGGGTGACCGTGAGAATGCATTTAAAATCAGAAGCGATGGCATTAATGGCTGCAACTAAGCGATCGCATCCTTCAGCATCCTGTGTACCAAAACCTTCATCCACAATTAACAACTGTAACGCCGCTCCCGCCCGTTGGGCTAATAATTTCGCCAAAGCTAAACGAATAGCAAAGTTAATTCTAAAAGCTTCCCCACCAGAATAAGTTTCATAAGCCCGCGTTCCTCTGGAATCGGCGATTAAAATATCCAAGGTGTCTATTAACTTGGCATTTTTCTTAGTTGATTTACCGTTGCGTCCAGCTTTTTGAGTAATAAATTGTACGTGAAATTGATTGGCGCTCAAACGCGAAAGTAATTGATTTGTCTCGGCTTCCAGTTGCGGTAAGACATTTTCAATCATCAGTGTTTGGATGCCATTTTTACCAAAAGCCTGGGCTAATTCCTGATAAACACGCTGTTCGCGTTTGCAAGATTGTAATTGTTTGTGCTGTTGTTCGTGTTGAATTTGCAGGGTTTCCAGGTGATGTGCCAACTGTTCTAAACGTCCCAACTGAGAAATTTGTTCGTCTAGTTGGCGTCTGCGTATTGCTAGTTGCTGCTCTAGGGCTTGAATTTGGATAGATGGGTTGGCTGTTGCTTGTAGTTGTTCGATGATACTTTCGATTTGAGTGGCAAGTTTTTGTCGCTCGGTGATTCTAACGCCTCTGGAGTCTTCTAATTCTTGCAATCTCGTCTGGAGTTGGGGATATTGTTGCTGGGCTGCTAAAAGTTGTTGATAGCGCAAATGCCAAGATTGAGCTTGCTTGACAGCCAGACGGATGTTGTTATGCACCTCCAAACTGTAGCCAATTTCAATGATGTGACGTTCTAAAGCCGCAATTTGTTTGGCACATTCAGAATTAATTTGTTCTTGGTGAATTCTGGCTTGTAATTCGGCAATGGTAGCTAGCAGTTCTGGTTTTCGGGCTGCTAGCTGGGCTTGTCGCTTGATGGCGTCTTTAATCTGGCTTTGTTTAATTTCTGCCCAGCGCCAACGCTCGACTTCGCTGCGAGCTAGGGCGTGGTCTTGCTCATTATAATTGGCTTGTTGCAGATATTGGTCTAATTTTTGCAGTTGGGCTTGTTGTGCGGGAGCGTAATCACCAGCTTGTAGCGATCGCTCTAGATGTTGTTTTTCCGCAGCAATTTGTTCTAATTGCTCTTGAACATCAACTGTGGCTTCTAACTGTGCTGCTAATTGTCCTCTTTGTTCGCGCAAACCGTCATAAATCGCTAATTGCTGGGATATTTCCCGATATTCTTGCCTTAATACTTGAATTTCTCTATCTGACACAGCCATTTGTTCCCGCACCACCCAAAACTGTCCTTGAGTATCATCCAACTCAGTTTGGGTTTTTTCTACTACACGGCTCCAATGATGTTCGTCTAAAGGACGTTCGCACAACGGACAAAGAGCATTGGGATTTTGCAGCATTTGGAGTTTTTGCTCTAATTCTCCCAGCAGTTTTTCATAATCCCGTTGGTGAGCTTGCAGACGTTCAATAAAGTGACGCCTTTCTTGGCCTTTTTCCTGGACTCGTTGCAGATAAACCCGCTTTTTATCCAGTTCTTCAATTTGGATTGCCACATCCATCACCGCTTGTTGTAATTGCGGTTGGCGTCGTTGCTGGCGTTGCAATTGGTTTTCTGTATTTTGCAGTTGTTCGAGGCGCGCTACCAAGCCGGCATGAGTCCGATCTAATTGGCTTTGTAAAGCTGCACGTTGTTGCAATAAAGGAGTCACCTGCATTTGCAATTCATCTAAATGAGCCAGATGGTGACGTGCTGCGCCCAGTTGGGACAAAGCAGCTTCAACTTCACCTGATTTGGTGAGAGTTTGCTGAATTTCTCGCTCTTGTTGTTGCAAAGCTTCGAGTTGGGCTTGGGCTTGTTGCAGTTGGCGTTCGATTTCCTGAATTTGTTTAGTAAGTTGTTGTTGCTTTTGTTGGCGAGTCTGCCCAGCGCGGGTGTATTGTTCAAATTTGGCGCTCATCCCTTCTTCTTGAGATTGCAAGCTTTGATATTGAGCGTATCCACCTCTAATTTCAGCTTCTTGATGCAAAATTGTTTCGATGTCTGATAGCTGACTTCCAACTGTTAACTGTTCTTGTTGGAGGCGATCGCAGTCTTGGTTAAGATTTTGATATTGCTGCTTGACAAAATTCAGTTGTTGTTCCCAGTTTTGCCGCTGGTGCTGGATAACTTGCAGATTTTGTAATTTAATATTATCAAAAGCTTGTACTTGTTGCAGTTGATTGAGTTCAGCCTCTAACTGTTCTCTTTGGGCTTCGGTTGTTTTTTGTTGTTGCAGTTGAATTTTGATTGCATCCAAAGAACGCTCTAGTTCCTCAGCCCTTGCTTTAAACTGACGAGAAGATTCCTTTGCCCGTTCTTCTAAATCATTATACTGATTGAGTTTCAACAACTCGGCTAAAATTTCTTTGCGTTCGGTAGGCCGTTTGAGCATGAATTCATCTGCACGACCTTGACGCAGATAGGCAGAATTAATAAAAGTATCGTAATCGAGTTTAATGTGTTCTAAAATTGAATCTTGGGTTGCCCTTACCCCTTTGCCTGTGAGTGGGCGAAATCCGGAAGGCGTTTCTATTTGAAATTCCAGGACGCTACTAGCTCCCCGAATTCGGGTACGAATCACCCGATATGTTTGCTGGTTACTTTGGAAAGTCAAATCAACCCGGACTTCTTTTGCACCAGAATAAATCACATCATCTTCAGCACTGGCGCGGCTTTCACCCCAAATTGCCCAAGTGATTGCTTCTAAAAGAGAAGATTTACCCGCACCGTTAGAACCAGAAATACAAGCCGTGTGCAAACCACGAAAATCTAAAGTTGCATCACGGTAACTAAGGAAGTTTTTGAGGATAAGTTGTACTGGGATCATTCACGCTATAGCGCCACATCTACTTTTAATCATTAAGAGTACAGATGCACTGTTTGTTAGTTTAGCTATCTAAATATCAGGTTTCTAGTCCTGAAGACATCAATTTTACAAAAATTTACATTTTCATGAGTGATTTTTTCTTGTTGCATGAAAAATTTTTGCTCTATGCAGAAAAAATTAAACAGTCCTAGAGACTCCTTGTTAGGGAACTCCAAAAATAAATTATTCGAGTTAATGCGTTGACGGTTCACTGTTGACTGTGAACCGTCAACAGTCAACGGTCAACAATCAACACTTGAACCGGAATAATATATTTTTTGAACTTCCCTTATATATTGATTTTTGAACAAACTTGCTCTCAACTTGATTCTTCTCACAATTACTTGACGAGGTATTAACAGTCCAATATATTTACCTAGAGCAATGAGGAAGTTTAGTATGCGATGGCGATCAATCGCTTAGTTGACAGTAAAAATCAGCAAAAATATAGTGCTGAGATGATATCCTGGCGATCGCTTTGTTATTCTCCAAGTTGCTAAACCAGCCATACGATCAGTACAGCTTTGGGTAATTGGTAATTTCTATACCGCAAGCGTTTGCTTTTCGAGAAGCTGGTAAAGTTCTGTTGCGTAAAAATCCAAAAATTTCAAATGCTCAGGCAGTAATCCGATGATTGAAAAAATAGTAAAAGTGATAAAAGGCGAATTATTGCCAGAGGGAGATTATGTTTCACCAGGATTTTCCATTATTCAGCCAGATTCATGTTTTCCGAATATGATTTTAGGAAATCCATATAATAGTTTTTGGTTTTACCTACGGCGGGATATTCCTCACAATTGGTATGTAGACCGACGACAAACTGGTACAGGATTTGTCAGCAGAGATGAAGCCCACATTTTGTATAATACAGCCTTAAAATTTCAAGGTAAAAAAGCTTTAGAAATAGGCTGTTGGATGGGTTGGTCAGCTTGTCATTTAGCTTTGGGAGGAGTGAAATTAGATGTAATCGATCCCATGCTATCCACAGAATTGTTTTACGAAAGCGTCACCGATTCACTCAAGTCAGCCGATGTCAAAGAATCTGTAAATCTCGTACCAGGATATAGCCCCCAAGCAGTAGAAGAATTAGCAAATAAATATCAACGCAAATGGTCATTGATATTTATAGATGGCCATCACGAAGCACCAGCGCCACTGGATGATGTCATGATTTGCGAACAATTTGCCGAACCAGATGCTTTGATTTTGTTTCATGATTTAGCTTCCCCTGATGTTGGTGAAGGATTGGACTACTTAAAAAACAAAGGGTGGAACACAATGGTGTATCAAACTATGCAAATCATGGGAGTTGCATGGCGGGGGAATGTTGAACCAGTGATACATCAACCAGACCCTAAAATTAACTGGCGTTTACCTCCACATTTACGACACTATTCTGTTAGCGGTTCAGCCCCGACTGTGGCAACAAATAAATTTGGTAAAATCCTCAAATCAATTCGTCCATATACTTTATTGAATCAACCAAAATTATTGTCATTGTATAGTCATGTAGACCAGCTATATTATTATCTTTCTTGGCTGCCACAAATGTTAAAACAAGCAATGACCACAAAGAAATCCCAGGAACCCTACTAAATATCAAATTCCTATAAAATCCCCATAGGACGGGCAATTGTGCCCATCCTATGATTGTTAAATGGTTAATGAAGATGGCTAGTAATAAACGTAGGTTGGGTTTCGCGTTGCTCAACCCAACCTACACTAATGTTGCTATATCTGTCACCTATCTACTTTTATTCCACTTGCTTTTTATCTAATGCTAAATTCTCAGGTAACTGCCAAGAACGCCCTTGACAATAAACATAACCATTGGCGATAGAGATACCAAACATTTGTCGCATGATTCTAGTTGCTTCTTTCCTCTCTTCATCTGTCAAGTAATCCTGACCTTTGAAACCTGCTCGATAATGTCTAGGATTACCACCAGCTTCTACATAACGCTGCTTACCAATTTCTAAAATTTCTTGGAACCTTGCATACTTTTGTTTTTGATCTTCAGTCCAATTTGCCATAATTACAAGTCCCAACTAGTCGGAACAATATCACCATTTTACAAAATCATAGCAATCGGCAAGACTGGGCTAGGCGTATTTATATACCAATTGCCACTATCTTCATCATAGAACGTATTACCAAGTAAATCTAGGGTAGTCAGTGCGTTAATAATTAAATATTGCGCTTCACTCGGTTCCATCAGTAATTACTCTACAAATTGGCTCTCGCAATTCTAAAGGAAAGAGAAAGTATTTCCCAAGTCCTAGTAAATAATATATAGTAATCGGCTTTGATGTTTGAGCTTACTTGGCTTATTAGCGAGTAAGTCGTAGGAAATAGGGAATGGAAAAGAAGCTTTTCGAGTTAGAAAAAAGCAAATACAAGTCTTATATAATGGAAATAATAGTTCGCAATGGCGTTAAGTATCTGGACGTAAGCAATAAAACAAAGTCAGGAAACAATTAAACTAATTTAGCGTCATCAAGAGTATCTTGCCTCCTATTTAGTAACGCAGATTAGGAGAGTAAAAATTCTGACAAGCTCTATCTCCGAACGGCTAAGCCTACGTACATACTTACAGTCAAATAAGTACCATGACCTTCGGAATATGACTAAAGTAATGTTCAAGAGTCATTTGAAACAAACTCAGTAAACCCTCGTCATCACACATATCACATCACATAAAGGTCAACTCACCTATGACTCGTCTACATCGATGGAAATCTGGAACTGCTGCCCTCATGGCAATGGCCGTGACCACCACTGTTGTTACCCCGATGATTCCTTTTGCCCCTGCTAATGCACAATACAATGTTGGGCAATATGGAGGTGTAACAATTCCTTCTGGAGTAAATCTTCCTGTTAACTACGAAAAAGAAACAATAACTATCGTTCCAGGGGAAAGTAAATCCATAACCTTGAGAATTGCCAGTAACATCACTGACAGAAATAGAAACGTCTTAATTCCCGCTGGTACTAAAGTCATTGGACGCCTAGAACCTGTGGATCTAGATGGTTATTCAAGAGATGATGAGAACAAAGGAAAAGGCGTGCGGTTTGTAGCCCAAGAATTAGAATTTTCTAATGGTCGCCGTCAGTCAATTAATGCTACTTCTCGGACATACACCACAACCCAAAAAGTCACACAAGGGCCTAGCACAGGTCAAGTTTTAACTGATGCAGGTATTGGTGCAGGTGCTGGTCTTTTGGGTTCGCTAATTACTGGAAATAGCAAAGTTGATGATTTAAAACCTGTGATTGGTGCGGCTGCGGGTGCAGGAGCAAGTGTCCTGTTGCGGAAAAAAGAAGTTAATGCCTTCGTTATCAGACCCACACAAGATTTGAGACTGACTCTAAATTCTAACTTAACCGTATACCGCTGATAGGTTTAAGTTGATTTAAGTCGTGAATTTAATCATCACTCAATAGGCGATCGCCACTTTCAATATAGTGTGCGATCGCCTTCATTTTTAATCCCAAAAAATCTATCTATTTTTGTGCAACTATTCTATCTCTGCATCGTCTTCAAAACTATAGCAAGAGACTGGGTGAAAAATCTTTTGATGTCTCAGTTTTCTGGTCTATTAATATCCTAACCACCAAGGCTGTTGCTATATCTAGTAGTCTGCCAAAGTCTTTTTGACAGGGGGTAAGGGGAAAAGGGTAAAGGCTTTAAACCGTTCCCCTTTTACCTTTTCCCTTTCCCCAATCTAAACTTGTCAATATTTGGTGAACTACTAGAGCTTTGGTAATAATGACAGCATCATTCAGGCTCTAGAATTCAAAAAAGCTTTCTATCCATACATCAAATGTGGCTTGTGTACTTCACCTGCCTTTAAGCTTACTTGCTTTATTGAGTATAGTCAAAGGCTAATTGCCTTATTATCTACTTTCTAGATATTTGGGCAGCATTTTTTAATTTAAATCGGATATTTCCATAAATATTCATGACAAAAACAAGCTCAATTTTGGGAACAGAAAATTTTAGAAAATGTCTAATTAATTAACAGTAGAAAACATAAATATAAGGAAGTAAAAAAAATGTCTACTTTAAATCGTTGGCAATCTGGAACAGCTGCACTCATGGCTTTAAGCGTCACAGTTGGCACTGTAGCACCTTTGATGACAGCTGCACCTTCTTTTGCTCAAACTACTTTTGTTGATGTTTCATCTAATTATTGGGCAGCACCATTTATTCAAGAATTATCACAACGAGGTGTGATTGCGGGATTTCCTGATGGTAGTTTCCGCCCTGAAGAAGCAGTAACACGCGCTCAATTTGCCGCTATGGTGAACAAAGCTTTTCAAAAAGCACAACAGCGATCGCCAATTAGTTTTATTGACGTACCTAGCAACTATTGGGCATACAGCGCCATTGGGCAAGCATATACCATTGGTTTCTTATCAGGATATCCCGGCAATCGCTTTGAACCTAACCAAGCTATTCCCCGCCAACAGGTTTTAGTTGCCCTGGCTAATGGTCTGGAATATACTGCAAGTAGTAATACGGAAAGCACTCTGCAATACTTCAACGATGCTTATAATATTGCTAGCTATGCCCGTAGCCCCATTGCAGCGGCCACCGAGAAGCAAATTGTAGTCAATTATCCAAATGTGAAGTTCCTCAATCCCACTGCAACCGCCACTCGCGCCCAAGTAGCAGCTTTTATTTACCAAGCGTTAGTTAGTACTAATCAAGCCTCAGCAATTAACTCGCCCTACGTCGTAGCTCTTGGGAATACTACCCCCACACCTGTATCTGTGACAATTCCCCAAGGAACTGCTATTCCTGTGAAGTATGACAAGGCAGAAAAAATTCTCGTGACCAAGGATGAAACAGCACCCTTGACACTGACGGTATCGCAAAACGTAGTTACCCAACAAGGATCTGTGGTGATTCCTGCTGGTAGTCAAGTTATTGGTCAACTCAAACCTGCTACAGGCGGTTCTCAGTTCATTGCTGAAAAACTGGTTTTGACCACAGGTCAAGAATATCAACTAAACGCTACTTCTGAAGTGATTACCAAGACTGAAACCGTAAGAAAGGGTGCTAGTACCGGATCGATCATTCAGAACACCGTCTTGGGCGCAGGAGCCGCCGCTGCGGTGTCTGCCGTCACAGGCGATCGCGCCATTGCCACAGAAGAAGTCTTGGGTGGTGCTGGTATCGGTGCGTTGATTGGTCTATTCTTCGGTAGAAATAGCGTCGACTTAATTGCAATTGACCCAAATACCGATTTACAAATGACCATTAATCAAAACTTGTTGGTTTCACTAAAATAGTTAAGAGTGATGAATTGAAGATAGTTAAAAGTTAAGAGTTAGGAGTGATGAATAACGAATTAAAGCAAGTTTTTAATTGTGAACTCCTAATTCTCAACTCCTAACTCCTAACTCCTAATTCTCAACTCCTAATTCTCAACTCCTAACTCCCAACTCCTAACTCCCAACTCCTAACTTCTAACTCCTAACTCTCAACTTCCGGTAACCAAATAATAAACGTAGTTCCCGGTCTATTGGGTGAAGTTAATTTAGAGTTGATTGCAGGGCTGAAAACTTCGATTTCGCCCTGCATTTGTTCTATTAACTGTTTAGCGATCGCCAACCCCAAACCCGTACCAGGAATTTCTGTTTGCGCTTGTACGCCCCGATAATGGCGTTCTCCAAGATGCTTTAAATCTTCGGTTGGAATACCAGGGCCGTTGTCACTGATGACAATTCCTTGAAAATTAGCTTTTTGTTCTCCAGCCTGAATGAGGATTTTACCACCATTAGGAGTGTATTTCAATGCATTATCGATGATGTTATTTAAGACTTCTCTTAATGCCTTGATGTTGGCACGCACTAAGGGTGAATTCTGCTTTAATTCAGTTATTAGTTTTAGATTACGCTCTTGTGCTATGGCTTTAGCTGATATTAATAATGGTTCTAATATATCTGCTAAGGAGCAGTCTACTGCTTTATCTCCGGTTCCCGGCAATAATAGGGGCGGCTTAGCATCTTTTTGCACAGTTGCTTCTACACATACTTCATTTTCGGGTAGATGTATTGCTGTTAAATCTGGCTCTGTGAAGTCAATTACTTGCTCAAATTGTTGGAGTAATTCTTGCAGGCGATCGCTTTCTCGCACGATGCTACTTGCTACATCCCGATTAGTATCTCCCGGTCGCAATCGCTTTAATAAAAGTTTACCAAAAGTCCGTAATGCTGTTAATGGATTACGGAACTGATGCAATAAGTTATCTAACAAATCCTGCTGTTTTTCTTGAAGAATTTGTTGTTCGTGGAGTTGGTGTTGTAACCATGCTCGTCGCTGATCTAAAATGCAAGCGATGGCCAGTGTTTGGGCTATGTGTTGAATCTGGCTTTGCTCGTGTTCATTCCATTCTCGGTCTTTTCTAGCAGTTACTAGTAACCCCATCATCACACCTTCATAGACCAAAGGTAAAACAATTTCGTTACCACTGAGTAGATATTCCTCTTGTAAATGAGGTTGAGATGTATCCGGTATTTCAGCTTTTGATCCCGGTGTTAATAGTTTTTGCTGATGATTGGGTAATACATTAGTATTACCAACTTGAAGCTGCTTCGGTAATGTGATGGTGCTTTCTTCTGCTTGCGGTAATAAAGCTGTTTCCGGATAAATCATCACAGGAATCAGTTTTGCCTCACCAGAAGGAGTCTCTACCAATTCTTGTGTTAGGTACACAATACTTAACGTTGCTCCTAGCCCTTGGGCCAGCAGTGCTATTTGCTCTCGGCACAGAGCAAGAAAATCAGAACTGGCAGACATTAACATTTTTAGTTCTTGCTCAAGATTACAAATTTTAAGGCATGATTAAATAAGGATAGTTAGTTTTTACCTCATTCTTTTAATACAGCTTAACTGAAATCTTCTGAGTGATGTTTTCTACCAGCAGATTATTCTCGTTAGCAAGCTTTGTTCGATCCATACCTCCAAAGATATTAATTTTATTGGATCAAAAGTTAAAAAACTATTGATTTTTTGAACTAGAACTTCTATAATGACGACGGATTTTGTAGCTATCACTACAATCTATAGCTTGAAAGAGGAGGACAATAGGTTGGCAAGGAGACGCAAAAGAAAAAGTCGTCGTCGTCAGGAAGGACGGCGTATTCTAGAGCATGTGCCTCAATATAGCATCGAAAGTGGTGAAGAAAAACCTGTGACAGCAGCGAGAAGGTTCATTCAAGCTGAAGGTATTTTGCCACCGGCACTGCTACTCGTAAAGCGAAACGAACACACTACAGATCGATATTTTTGGGCAGAAAAGGGACTGTTTGGTGCCCAATACGTAGAAGAAAACCATTTCTTGTTTCCCAGCCTCAGGACTTTAGAAGCTCCTACAGGTCAAGAAACCCTTGCTTTAACTGCTCGATAAAAAATGGTCATCTCACGCATTGAATGTGCCCCCTGACTATTAATTAACTGGCAAAGTTGCTAAGTTTATGCAAAATTTAATTTTTTTTTAGTTTGTAGGTGATTTGCCAGTACGCCTACTCTCAGTACTTGAAAAGTAAATATGTGTCAAACCACGCTAGTTTGCATGGCTTGGTACTTGTGTCTAAAGATGCACAAAGGAGTGGATACAGAGCCAAGCGCATTTAAAAGCGCTAGAGGAGTTATGCTCTTATCCGGATAAATTGGAAGATCAGCTCTGTCAAGGAATTGAAATCAATTCAGATTTTTCCGACAACAAAAGTTATGGATAAAATTGGCAAAGCAATAGTTTTGATTTCCTCCTTAATACTTTTCATTACTTGAAGACTAGGTGATATGGAAAAGGGAACACCTCATAAGTTAAGAGATGGTCATAACAAGCAACAGTTATTTATTCACCAGCCTTTAACTGTAGAGTCCTCCGTAACTCACTGAGTTCATCTCGATGGGCAACTACAGTAACCTTACTTGAGGAGGTTTGTTCGCTCTGAGTTGTTTCCACCTTGAGCAGCACCTTCTCAAGTCTTCCAGATTTTTTCCAATAAAACACACCACTCAAAGGTGATAGCAGCACCATAGCTAGAATTAACCTACTCAGGCTAGGAAAAAGTAGGTAAACCACCAATGACAGACAAACTATACCAGTAGCTGCCAGTAGGGTGAGGAATATAGCTAAGAACCAGCTAGGACGAACATAACCTTCAAAAGTCACTTGGTTTTGTTCTCGGTCTACCGCTGCCACTCGGTAAGACCGCGATCGAAAATACTCTCTTAATTGAGACATAAAAGTGGCTTCATCTTGTGCGGATACCAAGTGTGCGGTTTCTGTGCGGTCTTTAGTCGAAGCACGAATAAAGAAAAACAGCCCCACCGATAACAACAAGGTGAGTAGCAACGTAGATGGCAGAATAGGAGTATCCATAAGTGATTGTTATTGTTTAACTGGAGGAGACTTATTCATTATCAATGATTTATGACTTTGCTCGTTTGTTGATGTAGTCTTGCCAAAGAAAAGCTAAATTCTGTGCTTGAACTTGCCATTCTGGAGAAACTTGGTACATCCGCCTGGGGCGTCCTCGTCCTTCGAGTTTTTTCCAATATCCATTAATTGCCCTTTCGTCTTCCAGAAACTTGATTGCACTGTAAAGTACGGTATCCGAAAGTCGATAGGTAGGATATTCAGTTTCTAATCTTTGGATTAACTCAGTGCCGTAGGATTCACCTTCTAACAAAATAGACAGTATGTAACAAACTGCTAATTCCTGACAAAGGTAAGTTGGCGGAGGATTTTCAAAGAATTGATATATATCCTCAAGTTTCATGGTTGGGGAATGGCTAAAAAAATGCCTTAGGGTAAGGTCTACAATTCTCGTAGTCAGTATATAGTGCTACTCTTAAACGAGTAATATATAAAGCTACTTAAGCTAGATTTGCAAAGCGAAAACACCAAATGATTACCCACGCTTTTGGAGTTGTGGGAGTAGTTCGTGAGTTTTAGGGTTCAGGATATTATGCTCCTACCCAAACTAAATCAGGAATAATGAGGAGGGAACAGACAGTGCCGAAGTCACTGTTTTGGTGTTATCAATGCCGAGTTGATTAGAACTGCTTAAGCAATAAGATGCCATCGAAGAAATTTTACAAGTAAAATGCTATTTTGTCTGTAGAACTTAATAAACACTTTTTTTTACAGTGATTTTCCCAATGTAAATTTTAAAAATTTAAGCTAAAGGATATGTTGAAGTTCAAACTGGCACGTTTGTAAACACACCTGGGTAGTAATTATTAATAATTTTTTAGGCTTGAGATCCTCTTGTACTATCTGGTAAATGTGATAGTAAATTTCTCAAAAAAATTGGGGCATGGGGCATTGGGCATTGGTTTATTCCCCGCGTCCTTGTACCTCTCTATCTCCCTATCTCCCTATCTCCCTTAAAAGCACCTAGCACATTGGTGATTTAGTATGTCACAAACTCCGGATGCCCCATCGTCCTCTAATCTCCGGGCAATTGCCCAAACCTTTCGCCTTACAGGTTGGATTAGCTTTTGGATTCAGCTAGTACTAGGTGTTGTTTCTGGCATAATTGTGCTGTTATTTGGCATCTTTAGTCAAAGAGCTGGTAGCCCCAGTAATAATCCTGGCACTGGCTTTGGCGTATTTTTAGCAGTTTGTGGATTGGTGATTTTAGGTGTGGGGATTTACTTAGCTTACCGTTACACTAGAATTGGTAGACAGCTGGAATCCTCCAATCCAAGCAACCGCCCTCGTAAAAGCGAGACTGTAAAAGTATTACGCTTAGGACTGTGGGTGAATTTAGGCGGAACCTTGGTGACTCTTTTGGGGGCGCAGGCCATTGTTGGTACGCTGGTAGCAAGATCCATATCTCCCCAAGCGATAACTACACAATTTTTTGACCCAACTCGAATTATTAGCGGTCTAGATATGCTTGTAGTCCAGGCAAACACTAACACTGTTTCAGCGCATTTTGCAGGACTTGTGGCGTCCCTTTGGCTACTTAATCGCATTAATAGGCCATAGTAAAGATGAGATAAATGCAAAAAATAAGCCAAAAATCTATACTTCTTTTGATGGATTTTGTGAGTAAATTCAAATCTCTTCTTTGTGCTTTTGCGAAATTTTTTAAATACTCAATTTGGATTTGAGATTGGGGATTTTAAATTTGGGATTTTGCTTTTAAATATTTCTCACCCTAGCCAGATTGGCAGTACAAAATTTTTATGTTTGCTTTTCTGTTCATGGCAAGGCAAAATCAGTATATGCTGGGGTGTTGGCAGGAAGATAATAGGGTAAAAACTGAGAAAAATCTGTGCTGGATATCAAGCAAATACGGGAAAATCCGCAATTAGTTCAAGAACGATTGAACAGTCGTAATGGTAAATACGACATTGAACCGATATTACAGTTAGACCGACAACAACGGGAATTAGAGGGGACACGGAGTCAACTCCAAGCCCGTAGCAACGAAATTGGTAAAATAGTCGGGCAAAAGCTGAAATCTGGTATCAATGCTCAAGACCCAGAAATCCAAGCTTTGCGGGATGAAGGTAATTCTGTCAAAGCTAAATTGAGCGAACTCGAACCCCAGGAAAAAGACCTCAAAGCTGAAATTGCTCAGCTTGTTTTGGCACTTCCCAACTTACCAAGCGACTCTACACCGATTGGTCAAAGTGAGGAAGATAATCTAGAAGTGCGGCGTTGGGGTGATGAGTATATTCCCCAAAACCCAAATATCCTACCTCATTGGGAACTAGCTGAAAAGCTAGGCATTCTCAACGTTGAGCGAGCTGTGAAAGTTGCCCAAAGTCGGTTTGTGACATTGATAGGTGCTGGCGCTGCACTGGAGAGGGCATTAATTCAATTTATGCTGAGTGTTCATACTCAAGCTGGATATGTGGAAATTAGTCCACCACTGTTGGTGAATACCGACTCCTTGACGGCCACCGGTCAGTTACCCAAGTTTGCCGAAGAAAGCTTTAAATGCGCTGATGACGACTTGTGGCTAATTCCCACAGCCGAAGTTCCAGTTACTAACCTCTATCGGGGCGAAATTCTGGCGGCTGAAGATTTGCCTATTTACCACTGTGCTTATACACCTTGTTTTCGTCGCGAAGCTGGTAGTTATGGGCGGGATATGCGGGGTTTAATTCGTCTGCATCAATTCAACAAAGTGGAACTAGTGAAATTTGTCGAACCCAGCAGTTCTTTTGATGAACTAGAAAAATTGGTGGGGAGTGCAGAATCGATTTTACAGGCTTTGCAACTGCCTTATCGAGTGATGAATCTCAGCACTGGGGATTTGGGATTTGCTTCCGCTAAAACATATGATTTAGAGGTTTGGTTGCCTTCTGCTGGCAAGTATCGTGAAATTTCCAGCTGCTCTAATACTGTAGACTTTCAGGCACGACGGGCGGATATTCGTTTCAAAGAAGCGGGGAAAAAAGGCACCCAGTTTGTGCATACTCTCAACGGTTCGGGCTTGGCAGTGGGACGAACGATGGCAGCAATTTTGGAGAATTACCAACAACTTGATGGAACAGTGAAGATACCAGAAGCGCTGCAACCATACTTGGGGCGAGAAGTGCTGTAATTTGTCATTGGCACTGCGGAGTTTGGAGTTTGGAGTTATTGTCCCCTTTTCTCCCTCATCTCCCAATGCCCCATGCCCAATGCCCAATGCCCAATGCCCAATGCCCAATGCCCAATTAGAATGGAGATAACCATAGCTTAATATCTTCACTAATTTGCTTTATGTCAGTTTTAGCAGCGATCGCAGTCTTGGCTGTTCTGATCTTGGTACACGAGTTGGGACATTTTGTTGCAGCACGTTCTCAAGGCATTCTCGTTAACCGTTTTTCTTTGGGTTTTGGCCCAGTTCTTTGGAAGTATCAAGGATCGCAAACTGAATATGCTATCCGCGCTTTTCCCTTGGGGGGCTTTGTGGGCTTCCCGGATGATGACCCTGATAGCGATATTCCACCCAATGACCCAAATCTGCTGCGTAACCGTCCAATTTTAGACAGGGCGATCGTTATCAGTGCTGGAGTGATAGCGAATTTAATATTTGCCTACTTAGTACTGGCTCTGCAATTGGGTATTGTGGGTATTCCTGAGAAGTTAAACTATAAACCTGGTGTCATGGTACAACCTATTAATCAAGAATCCATTGCTTACCAGGCAGGAATTCGGGAAGGAGATATTATCACCGCCATCAATGGTCAGGAACTCCCCGCTTCTGATAAATCAACCGCTTTGCTGACAAAGGAAATTCAAACTCATCCCAATCAGCAAATCGAACTCAAAATTCAACGCCAAAATCAACAACAATCGCTGAAATTAACACCAAAACTAGGAGCCGATGGCAAAGGTGTAGTAGGTGTGGCACTTAGCCCAAATGCTACAGCAGTTTATCGTCGTCCCAATAGTCCTTTTGAAATTTTCGGTATTGCTGCTAACAGGTTTCAACAATTATTTGTGGGAACACTCAGCGGTTTTGGCCAGTTAATTACCAATTTTCAACAAACTGTAGGACAAGTTTCGGGCCCAGTTAATATTGTCAAAATCGGGGCACAATTGGCTGCTGATAATAGCACAAATTTGTTATCTTTCGCGGCAATTATTAGCATTAATTTGGCAATTATTAACATTTTGCCTTTACCTGCTTTGGATGGCGGACAACTGGCTTTTCTGTTAATTGAAGGTCTGCGCGGTAGACCTGTGCCTGCTCGAATTCAAGAAGGCGTAATGCAAACGGGTTTAGTGCTACTCTTAGGACTAGGGATTTTTCTGATTGTCAAAGAAACTACCCAATTAACTAGTCAATTAGAGTGGGTACAAAAGTTACTCCAGTAAAAGTAGAAAGTGGAGAATTGGCAGTGGGGAGTAGCAAAAAGCAAGTTTTATCTTTAAAGCAACGGGCGGTAGAAATTCTGTTGCGTTTGAAGCGTCTTTATCCAGATGCAACTTGCTCTTTGAACTACTCAACACCGGTGCAGTTGTTGGTGGCAACTATTCTCTCCGCTCAGTGTACTGATGAGCGAGTAAATAAAGTTACACCAGCATTATTTAGTCGGTTTCCTGATGCTGAGAGTTTGGCGATCGCCGACTTAGAAGAGTTAGAAAATTTAGTGCGTTCCACAGGATTTTATCGCAATAAAGCCAAGAACATTCAAGCGGCCTGTCGGATGATTGTCACTGAATTTAACTCTGTTGTTCCCAACCAAATGGAACAGTTATTAAAACTTCCAGGCGTGGCGCGGAAAACAGCAAATGTAGTCCTCGCTCACGCTTATGGCATTAATGCTGGCGTGACCGTAGATACTCACGTTAGTCGCCTCAGTCAACGTTTGGGTTTAACTGAGCATACAGACCCCATCCGCATTGAAAAAGATTTAATGCTTTTATTACCGCAACCAGATTGGGAAAATTGGTCAATTCGGCTAATTTATCACGGTCGTGCTATTTGCAAAGCCCGTTCTCCTGTCTGCGTTGCTTGTGAACTTGCCGATTTATGTCCTGCTGCAAATAAGCCAGTGGTTGTGGGGTAGTTTTCAAAAAATCTTTGCAACACATCAAAAATCTTCAGGGGTGCAAAGCTTTGCGCCCCTACGCAATCTATATGTTGCATTCTTTTTTTATAGCAGGGAACAGGCAACAGTAAACAGGCAACAGCCTTAAAAGCCGCTTTACGTCCCGGTTTTAGGATTAGGTTATGTTCTAACCTATGCTTCAACTGCTATAAATAGATATTATTTTCTGTTGAACCATGAAAACTGAATCTGGCTAAATCAATTTATCAAATAGATATTGTGTTAAATTTTCTTCAAGATTTTAAACAAGCTGCTGACCAGACAAGTAGGCAGAAACATTAACTTGACCAAAAACAAAATTTTTTCATATTTTCAAAACGTCGTTGCAAGTAGCACGACGTTTTTATTTTTCAACAAAGGAGGAGATTAATTGGAGCCAACAGTGGAGCAGTTAAGAGCTTTATATCGCAGGTGTGTAGCAGCAAGTAACTTAATGCAGCCAATTAACCTAGTGAGGTATGATAATCGCACTCATCGAATAGTTATGTTGGTCGGAGACACAATACAGATAGAGATATTTGAGAACGGGAAGGTGTTAATCGAATGAGCAACGCAAACTACCAAGCAATGACTGAACAGGAATTGCGCGACTATGTTAGACGCAATCCTCAAGATGAAGATGCTTTTCAATACTATCTCAACATTATTCGCTCCCGTCCTGGTGTGCTTTGTACAACAGACGAAGAAGCGGATAAGGAAATGCAAAGGCGAATAGGTCACCAAGCGCAACAGTAGTATTGACAAAAACAAGTCGCTTTTTTGCTTTTTCGCCAAAATCCAAAATGGTGTAACCTAGAATTGAAAAGAAGACGGTAGAATGGAAAATGCTGTCTTTAAATTAAGTAAGAGAATATATGGCAAAAAAGAGCATGATTGAGCGCGAGAAGAAACGCGCCAGATTGGTAGAAAAATATGCCCAAAAGCGGGAAGCTCTGTTGGAAGAGTTCAAAAGTGCAGAATCTCCCCTTGATAAGCTAGAAATTCATCGGCAAATTCAACAGTTACCCCGCAATAGTGCGCCCAGCCGTCGCCGTAACCGTTGCTGGTTGACTGGTCGTCCTAGAGGTGTTTACCGTGATTTTGGACTGTCTCGGAATGTGCTGCGGGAATGGGCGCATGAAGGTCTTTTACCTGGAGTAGTGAAGTCCAGTTGGTAAAAAGTTATGAGTGATGAGTTATGAGTTATGAATAAAGACAAGCTTAACTCCTAACTTTTAACTCCTAACTACTAACTGTCAGCTGTTATTGACCGCAACACTTATCAATACCCAGACTTTCTAAGAGTAGATCGCTAACGGCGTTGGCGATCGCAAACTCTCCATAAAAACTATTGGAAAAATCATAGGACTGCATCTCTGTGACTATGGCAATAACCAGAGAACCAAGGTCGTTTTCTCCTTCCATTCGTTGACGCACAAAAATCTGTGCGGCTCGTTGAGCAATTTTTTGGTTTACTGCTTCTGGGATAAATTCTGTATCTAGCCACCGCAGCAGACGTTCTCGCAACCATTCACCTTCGAGTTGCGGATTTTGAGGGCGTGGTAGGGTAATTGCTGGAATTGGTTCAGTCATATTTTTTAAACGCAAAGGAACGCTAAGGAAATCGCAGAGGAACGCAGAGAATGACTGCTAGTATCAAATTGCGTTCTTTTTGTATTTTTGATATTTATGCAATATGATATCGCTGCTATTGTTCAAGGTTATGCTCAAGGTTATTTTCTCATGGCTGATGAGAGCGATCGCCTGAATTGGTACGGAAGTCGCCATCGGACTTTGATACCCTTGGATGAGAGGTTTCGCTACCCCAAATCTTTGCAGCGCGTCCTCAATCAAGAACGTTTTAGTGTAGCGGTTAATCGGGATTTTCAAGCTGTGGTGGCTGGCTGTGCTAACCGCGAAGTCACTTGGATTTCACCAGAATTGCAAGAGATTTACTGGCTACTTTACCAGACTGGTTATGCTTATAGTTTTGAAACTTGGCAAGGTGACGAACTAGCCGGGGGAATTTTGGGAATTGTGATTGGTGGTGCTTTTATTGGCGAGTCAATGTTTTACCGCATTCCTGATGGTTCAAAGGTAGCGATGGTTAAGTTGGTAGAAAGATTGCGCCAGAGGAAATTTGTATTTTTTGATGCCCAAATGATGAATCCGCACTTAGAAAGGTTTGGGGCTTATGGGGTTGGGGATGAAGAATATCAAGGTTTACTCGACAAAGCGTTGCACCGTCATTGTAACTTGGTATAAAGAATGGCAATCCTATTAAAATAGTTTTTATATATTGTGTAAAAATCAAAAATAATACTATAGCTTTCCTATACTTTTGTTTTATGGTTACTGAGAGCCTTAAACAAGATCCGTTACCCAGTCAGTTGCTTTGGTCAGGTGAAGTTAGGCGGACAAAATGGAAAATATATTGTATGGAGGTAGTCCATCCGAATGAGGAGTATTCTGAAGCGATTTTGGTAAGTTCAAGCGATTCATTTTGGCGATTACGATTTAACAGAGAAGATGGTGAGTTTTTTGAGACAACATGGTTTCCGAAAGAGCGAATCATCTTCGGTACATTAAGTGGGTGGTCGAAGTCAGCGATTGGTAATTTGAAAAATGCCCTTATTCAACACCGATGGCAGGCTTATAAATCGAAAATATAGTTTTTATTTTCACTAACTTGTCAGTTAGGTTGATGCTAGGAAACCTAATATATTTTCCCACTCTCAATCTTAACCACTTGTATTTATGAAAAGTGCGATCGCACTTTAAAAACCTATTGAACAAAAACTGAGTCAATCTGTTGTTTTGAGATTTGTTGGGCTACCCTGAAGATATTATTATTAAATTAGCCTTGTTATGAGTATTGTAATCTCAGACGAAATTGTACAAGCATCTCAGCTTACTCCAAGGGAGTTTTGTCAAGAAATTGCGCTGTTCCTCTTCCAAACAGGACGCTTAACCATAGGGTATGCCAGTCAGCTAGCAGATATGCAACCCGATACCTTTCGCCAACTTCTCAAGCAACGAAACATTCCTCTTTACTCCTACGATGTTGAAGACTTTGAATTGGATTTGAAAAATTTGCGAGAGCTTGGAAGACTGTGATTGTTATCAGCGATACATCAGCAATCACAAATTTGGCAGCAATTCAACACTTGCAACTTTTGCCTCAACTCTACACTCAAGTAATTATTCCAGAAGCAGTATATCGTGAGCTTACCGATATCGATCCTGACGTTCCAGGAACCTCTGAAGTTCAAGCTGCTTCTTGGTTGGAAGTTCGACAAGTTACAAATTGTGAGAGTATTGAACGACTGCGATACGAAGTAAGATTAGATCCTGGAGAGTCTGAGGCAATTGCCCTCGCACTAGAACTAAGTGCTGATTTGCTATTGATTGATGAGCGTCGAGGTCGAGCAGAAGCGCATCGCCTGGGGTTGAGGATTACTGGATTACTGGGTCTTTTGATTGAGGCGAAACACCAAAATCTCATCATTGCAGTCAAACCGTTGATGGATGCCTTGATTTCTACATCAGAGTTTAGAGTCTCTCCAGTTCTATACAATCAAATTTTAGATATGGTAGATGAACTCTGAAAGATTGTTTTTCATTAGTAGCGATCGCCAATTTATATATTAAGACTATTCTCAGGAAACAGCATAACTACAATCACTCCAGCAACCAGCTAAATAAACCTTCTACTGTTAAGCTGAAATCTTGAGCAAACTCTGGGACTGGTAACTTTGCTTCTAGTTCTTCGTAGACATTAGTTGCTTGGTTTGGCAAGTAAACAAATACAGATTTTTCTTTAGGATCTATCAGCCATCCCATCTGAGTTCCATACTTGAGACAATGCAAAATATTTTTGATAACTTTAGTTTGACTTTGGTCGGGAGATAAAATTTCAATTGTCCAATCTGGGGCAATTGAGAAGACGTTAGCAATTCCACCATTTTCTTGACGAGGAATTCTCTCCCACATAAATACAGAAATGTCAGGTACAATCGAGCGATTTCCAAATGTACAGCGAAGTTCGCAGAAAGCGCGTGCAATTTTTTGGGGCTTTACGATTAAATTAATTGCTGGTGCTAACTCAGTTTGAATTGCGCTGTGTTCTCCTTGTGGCATTGGTTTTTGGATGATACGCCCATCAATATATTCACTTGCAGGTTTTGTCTCTGGCAAATTTAGGAATTCTTGGACGGTAAGAAGTTTAGTAGGGATTTGTACCATTTAAGGTTTCCTTACACCCTTTGTTCGGTAACTAATGTCAGACTAACCCATTCCCCTTTGTCGTTATAGCTGCGAATCATTCGCTGGCGGAGGTTCGGTTCGATTAACCAACCGGCTTCTAAAAATAAAGGTTGGCGTAATTGGACTTTGAGTGGTGAAGTTGCAGAACTGCCATCAGGTAGGAATAATACTTGTATCTGCTTTTCGGGATTTTCGTCAAAGAGAACAATGGAACCTTTGATGGTAGCAGTTGAAGTAATTGTGCGATCGCCAAAAGAAGTACTTTGAATTAATCGCCCAGCGTTATCTAATTGTAATTTGAGAGTTGTAGAGTAAGTATCAGGCGATCGCAAATCTCGATATATTGTCACTGCCTCACCTTGCCATTCTCCCAACAAATCATTTAACTGCAAAGGTGGACGTTCTGCTGTCGGGGTTCCGGCTAGATGTTCTCGAATTAGAGTTAATCCACTGAGATTACCTGTTCTATCAAATAATTGCACCAGACGCAAGCGACGATTTTCATGGACAAAAGCCAGTTCCCCACCAAATTCAGAAAACGGCCCAATCTGAATTAAACCTTCAGAAAACGAACCATTTTCAAAAAACAGCAAACCTCCCCCCACAGAATTAAATTCTCTAACTAAATCTCGTCCAGAACGAGTTAGAGTCAGGCGCACTGTTTGGCTACCGTTTAATTTTTCCAGACAAAGACGGCTAGGAGTATCGTTAACAAGCGTACCTTGGGGAGAAAAATTAGTGAATGAACCTTCCCAAACACCGAGATTTTCTAAAAAACATTCCCATTGCGATTTCATAGCAATTTCACCCTTTTTCCTTTACCCGTGCCCCATGCCTAATGCCTATCTTTTCGCAAAACATCTGACAGCAAATAAGCTTCCCATTAATCCTACCGTGCCACCGAAGCTCAAGAGAATTAGGGGCAATAATAAAATTTGGGCTGGAGTGAGTTGTATGCCGTTGGTGATTACTTGGATAAACTCTGGTTGATTGGCTAGCAATTTACCGAGAAACTGTTGAATTAGAGAAATAAAACTCCAAGCGATCGCACCACCAACAAAACCAAAGGTAATTCCTTGTAAAATGAACGGTAGGTAAATCCAAACAGAAGTTGCTCCCACAAGTTGCATAATTTCAATTTCCTGCCGTCGCGCCATAACAATCAAGCGAATTGTGGTAGTAGTCACAGCGATCGCTGTTACAGTCAAAATAATCGTAATTGTTAATGTAATCCAGTTCAAACCCCGGTGCAGCTGGGCAATGCGTTTAACTGCTTCATCGATATACTGCACCGTATCAACTCCCTGTAACTTAGCCAGTTGGGTTGCTAAAGTTGGCACAACTTGAGAGTTACGTGCTTTCACTTTAATCTCATCAACCAAAGGATTCTCCCCTAGCTGCTGGGTAACACCTTCAATATCAGAAATTTTCATTTCCTTAACTAACTTAGTCCAGGCTTCCTCCTTAGTAATAGTTTGTATCGCTGCTACCTCTGGGATTTTTGCTATCAACGACTCAATGCTTTGGCCTTGCATATCCGGTTCGAGATAAACTGATACTTCTAGCTGACTACCGAACTGATAGAGAAGCTTTTCTACTTGCCAAGAAGTTTGCAAACTCAAACCGAATAAAAATAACAATACCGTCACAGTACTGACAGCTGCCCAATTCATCCAACCCCCCCGGAGTAAGCCGAGAAAAGTTTCTTTGAGCAGATAGTCAAGTTTCGTGAGAGATTTCAACACAAATTACCCCAGGGAAAAATTCAGAATTCAGAATTCAGAATTCAGGAGTCAGAATAGGGTTTTCTACGAGACGCTACCGCGTAGCTTGCTTACCCGTAGGGGTACGCCCCCTGCGCTTAGAGAATTCAGAATTTATAATTGATAACTCACAATTGAGAATTCAGCACTCCCCATCTCCCCACCTCCCCACTCCCCAGCTTGATAGAATTAAGGTAGTAGGAATTTTCACCATCTAGCCATCAAGACTCATGCCTTCTGAAATTGCTGTCGAGAAAAAAAAATTAAAAAATCCGCCTTTGGAGCTTCATTATTTAGGCGATCGCGTGCTGCGTCAAGCTGCAAAGCGTATTTCTAAAGTTGATGACGAACTCCGCCAAATAGTGCGCGAAATGCTGCAAACTATGTACAGTAAAGATGGCATTGGTTTGGCTGCACCCCAAGTGGGAATTCACAAACAATTAATTGTCATTGACCTGGAACCAGATAACGCAGCGAATCAACCCTTGGTGTTGATTAACCCCGTAATTAAACAGGTGAGCCGTGACATCTCCGTTGCCCAAGAAGGGTGTTTAAGTATTCCCAATGTATATCTGGATGTAAAGCGCCCTGAAGTGGTGGAAATCGCCTATAAAGACGAGTATGGTCGTCCCCAAACTTTAAAAGCCAATGACCTCCTTGGACGCTGCATTCAGCATGAAATGGATCACCTCAATGGAGTAGTATTTGTAGACCGCGTGGAAAACTCCTTGACTTTGGCCCAAGAGCTATCTAAGAATGGCTTCTCGTATCAAGCGGTGAAACCAGTATCATAGGGGGGGTAGTAGTGTATTTAACTCCAAAAAGCGGTTTGTTTCTGGGTGGTTGTTGCATAAGTGCCATCGCGGCGGTGGGTTCGATTTTTGAACTCAGTTACGGACAACCAGATTTCGGTGTCACAACCACAGCAATTATCCTCGCATTAAGCATTCCACTCACAGGTTTATTTTTCTTTGCCGCAGTGAGGGACGCAAGGGCTAACATGAAATAAGCATCAGGTACATAAAAAAGGTAAACGGATGAACTAAGAATACTCAATTCATCCTTTTACCTTTTATTTTTGTTCTGTATCTTCTACTGCTCCTAAGGCTTTGAGCGTCATTAACTGTGGTGCAGTTAAGTCTGTCACTCCAAAATTTTTGCGACGCTAAAAACCTTGGATTCTTGCATCTAGTGGTCTGCCAACCCAAAAATGCGCTTATGAGGTCTGGGGAAAGGGGAAATGAGGTCTGGGGAA
>NZ_JACKZU010000700.1:0-1368 GCF_014222165.1 Nostoc sp. 2RC | reverse complement strand
AAAAAAGGTGTGGGGAGTGTGGGAAGTGTGGGGAGTGTGGGGAGTGTGGAGGGTAATTTTTTGGATACTTAGCTAGAAATCCCACACAAAATTTCGTTCATCCGGGTGGGGTAACGCCAAGCATGATGGTAAGTTAGTAAATTCAAAATCGCGTTTTTACAAGGGTTTTACCTTAAGTTGACACCAATGAGTTCTCACTCCCAACTCCCAGCACAATTGATTATCTTTGACTCTAATTTAGTATTAGTCAGGCTTTCAGATAATGTGAACTTTTTAAACGTTTTTACTCAATTATTTCATCTGTCGCTAGACTGATTTGACAGTCTAGCAGTTGAGTATTTTCCGGCTTAATACAACTAATGTGCAACAAATAAATTCTGTCTATGAAACAGTAAATTGTCTAGCAAACCTAAAAGTAATCTTAATTACCAAAAATGTTAAATTTAACTAAAAATTTATAACCAAGGCAAGTTGCCTTGTCCTCATAATCTTGATCCCTCAAAATTTATGCTGCGTTTTATGTAGATTTCTGCCAAAAAGACATAATTTTGAAATAATAAGTATTATAAATATAAAATATCGTAGTTTCTCAATCTAGCCCGTGCTGTTTTGATATAAAATACTTGGAAATAAGTATAAGCTTTAACTCAAATCAGCACAGTAAAATGTTTGATATTCTACCTTCATAAAAGGCTAACTTCAGAGTCTATTGCATCTATCAATTGAATCATTTATAACTGATCGTCATGGCAACTTTACATCTAAAAAAGTTGTTTACTTAATTAATCTTTCACTGAATTAAAAAAGGAGTTTAAAAAAATTATGAAAACTGTAGTTAATTTGACTCAGCAATCAGTAATAGGAGAAATTGAAAGCGTTTTAGATACATATCCATATCATCCATATCAGCAAGCCTTTGCAATTCCTGACTTGCGCCAAGAGTTAATTGCTTTCGTCCTCAACCGCATTCCCTCTTTTTACAGTGTCATATCTGACGGAAATATTCCCCTAGCTGAAGCTGAACAAAAAAGCTTGCTAAACTATCAGTTGCCTCGTAAACGCTTAGAACAGCAACTACATTTACAAAATTTAATTCACCAAGGTATTTGCTCAATCGTTCAAGAAAAGTCAGATTGGATTAGCCATCACCTTTGTGAAATAGTTCAACCTGGTTGTGAACCTTCTCATTGGTTTGGCTAATAGGCCTGACATATAGCTAACGGGTGTGGGGACTGATGACTGATGACTGATGACTGTTGACTGATGACTGGAGAGTTATTATTCTCCCCTACCCCCAGCACAGACCTGCCCCAATACTTGTCGGTTAAAGGGAAAAGGGGAAGGGGGGGCCCCCTCTGGGGATAAGGG
>NZ_JACKZU010000699.1:0-1374 GCF_014222165.1 Nostoc sp. 2RC | reverse complement strand
CTTCTCAAGTATGCCCCACGCCCCATGCCCCACGCCCAATATCTGCTGTGTTAAAAATCTTTAGAATTTAAAAAATCTGACTCACTTTGCAGTAAGCTCATCTTGAATTGTAGTGTGATTTCACAGGGACTTGTTCTATGGCATTTGAATTTTTGCCTACTATTTTGGCTAGCACTTCCTATTTGCCTGCTATCTTCGTTCCCATCATTGGTTGGGTTTTACCAGGTGCAGTGTTCGCTTTCCTATTTTTATACATAGAAAGCGAAGATATTGCTTAACTGGTTTATTCCTTCATTGGTAATTGGTAATAAATTACTTTGTTTTTTACCAATTACTTGATTATCACACCAGAATTCTGAATTCTGAATTCAGGATTCAAAAGTAAAACATTCAAGTATAGGTCAATCCAAAATCCCAAATTGATTGACTTTGCTTGTAATCTGCTGTAACAATACCGCCTATCTCAAAGAGACAGGCGGCTTTTTAATGCTGATTTCTCAACAAATGCTAAAAAATTCAGACTTTATAGTATTGGCTTCAAACTAGTTTTAGATTGAAGAACCCAGTCCAGCGTAGGCACCATAAAAGAAAATGCCCAACACTGTAATTACACCTAATCCTGCGACCGTAGCGACGACCCACAGGGGAATTCTCCCACTTCCAGACACAGCTTCTCTCCTCCCTTAACAACAAATCAACACACGTTCAATAAACAAAGATTAACAATGGTATTTCTAGTTAGTTAAAGAAATAACTAGAAAACAGAATTCCCAGAACAAAAATTAGTAGTAGTCCCAGGTATAGTGAAGTCCGGTTTAATTCAACCGGTTGATTATTAGGATTGGGCGATCTTTCCATAACTTGCTCCTAGCGTTGAATAAATTGCATTGCGGCGATCGCGCCCAAAAAGAATACAGTTGGTACACCCAAGGTGTGAACTGCCAGCCATCTAACGGTAAAAATTGGATAGGTAACTGGTTGATTGATGTTATTGCCGCTAGTCATGATCTCAAACTACTTTCCAATAAATTGTTCAACTTGTTGTTTTGCATCAAAACGGTTCTTCACAATTGGTACTTCTTGCCGCACTGGTGTGAAATATTCATTGGGGCGGGGTGTACCAAAAGCATCATAAGCCAGTCCGGTGCTGACAAATAACCAACCAGCAATAAACAATGCGGGAATGGTGATGCTATGAATTACCCAGTAACGAACGCTGGTAATGATGTCCGAAAACGGACGTTCTCCAGTGGTACCTGACATTTAGATCCCTACCTTCATAAAGAATGTATTGAGTTTATTATCCTACAAAGTTTAGAAAGAGTTACAAGTTGCAACGTTCTTCTCAGAAATGGGGATTGGCAATATGGGGGG
>NZ_JACKZU010000698.1:0-1384 GCF_014222165.1 Nostoc sp. 2RC | reverse complement strand
CCCCACACTCCCCACACTCCCCATCCCCAGTCTTAACGAAACGGCGGAGAATAAAGTAGTCCCTGTTGAGTCCAGAGTCGATTTTGACCGCGAGGTAGATTGAATTTTGTTTTGGGGCCGAGGTTGCGATCGTAAATCTCGCTATAGTTGCCCACGTGCTTAATTACTCGTGCTGCAAAATCGTTTGTTAAGCCGAGTCCTTCACCAAGGTTGCCTTCTGTTCCTAAAAAGCGTTTAATATCAGGGTCGTTACTGCTGGCTAACTGGCCTACATTGCGGGAATTAATCCCTAATTCTTCAGCTTTTACCAAAGAATAAACTACCCACTTGAGGATATCACTTAGTCTAGTGTCTCCTTTTGCAACTGCTGGTGCTAGGGGTTCGGAAGATATTACTTCTTCTAGAATCACATTGTCTTCTGGTTTGGGTAGGGTTGTACGCCGAGAAATCAATGCGGAGCGATCGGCAGTGACGCCATCGCAACGTCCTTGAGCATAAGTGGCAAAGGTAACATTAACATCTTCAAACACAATAGGTTTATAAGTAATGCCTCTTTTTCGCATTTGGTCTGCTAAGTTCTGTTCGGTAGTAGTGCCAGTTTGAACGCAAATAGCTTTATCTTTCAAATCTGCCAGGGATTTAATATTGCTATTTTTGCGAACCATGATGCTTTGCCCATCGTAAAAGACTACGGGTGCAAATTCCAGACCAACTGAAGTATCGCGACTCAAAGTCCAGGTGGTGTTACGGCTGAGAACGTCTACTTCCCCAGTTTGCAAGGCTGTAAACCGTTCTTTGGTGTTGAGATTGCGAAATTCTACTGCATCTGGATTGTCGAACAAAGCAGCGGCCACTGCCCTGCAAATATCAACATCAATGCCGCTATATTTGCCGTCAGTCCCCACAAAGCTGAAGCCTGGAATTTCACCACTAACACCGCAAATTACCTGACTGCGGCTTTTAATGGCATCCAAACGATTTCGACCTGCTGCTGGTACTGGTGGATTACCACCTGGGCTGCTGGGTGTATTTGTTGTTTGTCCCGACCCTCCAGTACAAGCACTAATACCAAAGATTAGGGGGGCGATCGCTACAATCAAACTTAATTTATACATCAACTTCATAGTTACTAGACAATAAAAATGTATTATTCACTACAATTATTTTAGTAAAAACAATTCATTGCTTGTTATATAAAACTCTACCAGCCTCTGCACTATATTTATTCACTGTTAAAAGTCGTAGTGAAGTTTCCATTTATTTATACAAGCTTCATATATTTTGTGAAAATTGCTCAGATTAGCTTTAAATTTCCACTTTTATTGAAAATCCTCTCCAAATACTTAATAGCAATTTGCTTATCTAATATGGAAGATAATATTAA
>NZ_JACKZU010000697.1:0-1389 GCF_014222165.1 Nostoc sp. 2RC | reverse complement strand
CCCTCTTTTGTCACTCTCGCCAAAGTATAATTAAGTGCGATCGCAAAAACTAACACAGAGAGTATGGTTGAGCCTCGCCCAGCTGCGCCCACAGTAAAATTTGTGGACGAATACTGCCAGTTATATCAAAAACTATTTCCAGAAGTGAGAAGCTTTGAAGCTTTTAAGTACCTACATATGGGATGTGTTTCTGATATAAAACGTAAAACTCTACCGGAAATAGCGAAAATTGTCGGGCTAGATAATCATCAAAAATTACATCATTTTTTAACAGAATCACCGTGGGATGTAAAAGAATTAAGGAGGCAAAGGTTAGAATTAATATTATATATACTTCAAGGTCGCCCAATCATACTAATCATTGATGAAACAGGTGATAAGAAAAAAGGAAATAAGACTGATTATGTGAAACGACAGTACATTGGAAATTTAGGTAAAACAGATAATGGTATTGTCGCAGTCACGGCATATGCAGTTTTATCTGGAATGACGTTTCCTCTAATATTTGAAGTATATAAACCAAGGGAAAGACTACAACCAGGAGAAAAATATTTAACTAAACCTGAAATCGCCGGAGCAATGATTATAAAATTGCGGTCAATGGGGTTTAGATTCAATCTTGTCCTGGCGGATAGCTTATATGGTGAAAGTGGTAAAAATTTTTTAAGCGTATTAAATGAATTAGAGCTTAATTTTATTGTAGCGATTCGCTCAAACCATAGAGCATGGGGAATTACAGACTCGAAAATCAAATATTCAAACTGGCAAAGATTCCGGCGTGTTTTTTCAGATTTAAGTTCAGAGAATAGATATATTAGAGAGATAATATGTGGCAAAAAATCGGAAGTTAGGTATTGGCAAATAACAACGGATAAAGAAAAACTTCCAAAAAACACGACTTGGTATGTCATGAGTAAATATCCAGACATTACTCCAAGAGACGTGGGCAATTTTTATGGTTTAAGAACTTGGGTAGAATATGGGTTAAAACAAAGTAAAAATGAATTAGGGTGGGCAGATTTTCGCCTAACTCATTATTCACAAATAGAGAAGTGGTGGGAAATTGTTTTTAGTGCTTATCTTTTGGTTAGTCTTCATTCTGAACAATTACTTAATTTTCCCCCACAATCTGAATCTAGATTTTCATCACATCCTTGGTGGGATCAAGGCAATGGTTGGAATAGTATTCTGAATAACCTCCGTTTGATACTTCAGCCATTTACGCTATTTAACTTAATTAAACCCTGGTTAACTGTCTTTACAGTTCCTAAGCTATCTGAGGGATTTTTTCAACTTCAAATGATTGTTAATAATCTGACTCGCCCAATTTTGCAAAACTTCAATATACCTCATTTCTATTTTTCCTCTGCCTAGAGTGACAAAAGAGGG
>NZ_JACKZU010000696.1:0-1393 GCF_014222165.1 Nostoc sp. 2RC | reverse complement strand
CTTCGTCGCTAACGCTGACGCTAACGCCAGTCGCTCATGGGGGAAACCCCCAAGACCGCGCTGGCTCACCTTTTCCCCAAACCAAATTCCAGTTTAAAATCCTTAACCGACCAGTATTGGGCTGCTCCCTACCTCCTCATCTCCCTGATCCTCTTCATACCCCATGCCCATTTTTTAAAACATATCAGCAGGGTCAGTGGCTTGGAGTTTGCGGGTGGCGATCGCACCCGAAATTACGCACATAATTATAGTTAGCAGTAATACTTGTAATGCCCGAAATACTGTTATGTACATGGGCAAATTTGTAACTTTGCGAGTTAGTTGGTAAAGTCCTAAGGATACTGCCAATCCGGGAAAAAAACCTAGTACTGCTAATATTAAAGATTCTTCAAACACCACACCTAGCAAGTAATAATTGCGATATCCCATTGCTTTGAAGGTGGCGTATTCTCGGACGTGGGCATTAACATCAGTGGAAAGGACTTGATAAACAATAATTATGCCCACCACGAAACCCATCGATACACCAAGATTGAAAATAAATCCAATTGGGGAATTTGTTCTCCAAAAATTATTTTCAAATTCAATAAATTCTTTGTGGGTTAAGACTCTGACATCATTTCTGAGGTAGGCTTTGAGCATTGCTGCGACTTTTTTCGGGTCATAGCCAGGTTTGACCTTAATCAACCCTAAACTGACGCTGCTAGACTGTCGTCCAGAAAATAGCCGCAAAAAACCTCGATCGCTGGTAATTAAGTTACCTTCAGCACCAAAGGAAGCCCCGACTTGGAATAAACCGCTAATGATAACTGTGCGGCGTTCTATTTCCGCAGTTACGATTTTACCTTCCTCAATTTGAGCGATCGCTTGTTGATAATCTCCTCTAGCACCACGGTCAAACAACGCCGCACCAGGCAGCTTGATTGCCTCCAATTGCCGATTAACATCTGGTAAGTCAAAAGCTGGCTTGTCTGGATTAAAGCCAATAACCAACACCCCAGTCTCGCGGCGTGTTAAAGGATTTTTCCAGATTGTGTTATTTAAATACACTGGTTCTGCCGAATTTACCCCTGGTATATCCATTGCTTGGTAAAGTCGCCGCCGAGAAAAGGTAGATAAGCTAGGCAAATTACGGGCTTGGGGACTAATTAAAACAATGTCTGCTTGCAAACTGCGATGTAGTCTGGTGTTACTGTCATACAACGCAGTCTGAAAACCCAGCTGCATAAACATCAGAAGATCCGCAAAAGCAATGCCTAACAATGCCACCAACAGACGACTTTTTTCATGACTCAGTTGTAGCCATCCAAGAGGAGTTCGCCGTCGCAATTGTTCAATCAATCCCATAGTTTAGAGTGAGTGGGGAGTGGGGATTAGGGACTTGGGACTGGGA
>NZ_JACKZU010000695.1:0-1407 GCF_014222165.1 Nostoc sp. 2RC | reverse complement strand
TCATCATCCCGCTAACCTTTCCTGCGGAACGCTATGCGAACGGTGTAGCGGGAGTCTTCTAGCTTATATTAGATAACTAATGCCTAGCCTCAATTTGATTTCAGAATATAAAAGCTTTGGTGGTAAAGTCGGTTTTTATAGTCATGCGTCGTCAACCTGCAAAGGTGAAATGCGCTTTGCCATCTATCAACCACCACAAGCAACTCAACAACCTGTGCCTATTCTCTATTTTCTCTCTGGTTTGACTTGCACTGAAGAGAATTTTATGGTCAAAGCAGGTGGGGTGCAGCGCTTTGCAGCTGAGTACGGTTTGATATTGGTTGCACCAGACACTAGCCCGCGTCATACTGGCATTCCAGGTGAGGATGATGATTGGGACTTTGGCACAGGTGCGGGGTTTTATGTTGATGCCACACAAGAACCGTGGCGTCAATATTACCAAATGTATAGTTATGTCGTCCAAGAATTACCTGCTGTAATTACTGCAAACTTCCCGGCGCGATGGGATAAACAAAGTATTTTTGGTCATTCAATGGGGGGACATGGGGCGTTAGTCTGTGCAATGAGAAATCCGCAACTATACAAATCAGTATCAGCTTTTGCACCTATTACTGCACCTATGCGTTGTCCTTGGGGTCAAAAAATTTTCAGTGGTTATCTTGGTAGCGATAAAGAAACTTGGCGTGCTTATGATGCTAGTGAATTAGTTAAAAAAGTTGGATATCACAGTTCGATCCTCATTGACCAAGGCACTGTTGATAAATTTTTAGCTGAACAATTAATGCCAGAAGTATTTGAGCAAGCTTGTGCAGATGTTAACCAGCCACTAAACTTACGTTATCAAGAAGGTTACGACCACAGTTATCATTTCATCTCCACTTTTATTGAAGATCATATCCGCCATCATGCGATCGCTTTGGGATGTAAGTGAAGCAATCCTATTTCAGTTGTGAATAATATCGGTGTTGACTGTTGACTGTTAAGTAGCTCAATTTAAAAAAACGTCATACGTATATGTCAATAAATGTAGGGTGTGTTATGCCGTAGGCTAACGCACCTCTGTAGACTATAGCAATTGAGGTGCGTTATGCTTTGCGATAACGCACCCTACCATTGTTTTATGTTTAATTAAGTTTACCTACTTAAGTGTTAACAACCCTAACACGTAACATTTCACAAATTATTTGGGATTGCTATATATGAGATAAGAATAATTGGTAATGCCCTTCGCCCCATTACGAATTATTTAGTATTAGTAAATTCCAAGTAAATAAACCACGTTGTAGGGCGAATAAGCGTTCGCCCCACCAGGGATTGTGGTTGAAATAGATAAAAAAGGCTTTAATCGAAATTCCTTTATTTCAGAATAAATACTTTTGCTTGCAACTAAGTGCATAAGTAATTTTA
>NZ_JACKZU010000694.1:0-1415 GCF_014222165.1 Nostoc sp. 2RC | reverse complement strand
GGTGACTGTGGATTAATTAGTAATTGAGTAAGTTTGCTCTAATTTTTAATGCTAAACTGTAGCCTCAAAACCCCGATCGCTACCTATACGAACATGGGATAATTTAACATAACCCTTATTCGCACATTTTTTACGTAGATTTAACCAAAATACAGTCAAAAAAAGTAAATTAATTAACTTATGGTTACTAAGACGTATGATAATTCACATTTCGATGAAAGTACTAACGGGGTTGTGGTGATGGTCGAGCCATACAGCCAAAAACAGCAAATACAGCAAGTTGTTTACCGGATTTTAGACGCCAATTTAGACCGCGCTCGTGAGGGCTTGCGAATTATTGAAGAATGGTGTCGCTTTGGCTTAAATAATGCCCAATTTGCTCTTGAATGTAAGCGTTTGCGGCAAGAACTAGCCAAGTGGCATACCCCAGAATTGCGGGCGGCGCGAGATACACCAGGCGATCCGGGGACTGAGTTAACCCATCCTCAGGAAGAAGAACGAGTTAGTATAAAATCGGTGTTGCAAGCTAACTTTTGTCGGATAGAAGAAGCATTGCGAGTGCTGGAAGAATATAGCAAGCTTCACCAGCAAAGTATGGCCAAAGCTTGTAAGCAAATGCGTTATCAAGTCTACACCCTAGAAAGTAATTTAATGGGTTATCAGCGCCATCAATTATTATGGCGATCGCGTTTGTATCTTGTGACTTCCCCTAGTGAAAATTTATTGAACAATGTGGAAGCTGCACTCAAAGGTGGATTAACCCTCGTACAATACCGCGACAAAAACGCTGATGATTCTTTGCGTCTAGAACAAGCCAAAAAACTGCGGCAGTTATGCCACATTTACGGCGCTTTGTTTATCATCAACGATCGCGTAGATTTAGCATTAGCCGTGGATGCCGATGGAGTGCATCTAGGACAACAAGATATGTCTGTTACCGTTGCTAGGCAACTACTCGGTTCCCAGCGCATCATAGGCCTTTCCACCACAAATGCAGAAGAAATGCAACGCGCACTCACAGAAGGTGCAGATTACATTGGTGTGGGGCCAGTTTATGAAACTCCTACAAAAGTAGGTAAAGCAGCCACAGGACTAGAATATGTCAGCTATGCAGCGAAAAATTGCTCAATTCCCTGGTTTGCCATTGGAGGAATAGATGCAAATAATATTAACGATGTCATAGATGCAGGAGCTGAACGTATCGCAGTAGTGCGATCGCTCATGCAAGCCGAACAGCCTACTTTAGTAACCCAATATTTACTTTCCCAACTCAATCGTATTAAACCAGAAGTCATTAGTCATTAGTCATTAAGCATTAGTCATTATTCATTGGGGAAAAAAGGGAGTGTTGACTGTTGACTGATGACTGACAAGTGATTATTCTCCCTTACCTCCCCATCTCCCATGCCCCATCC
>NZ_JACKZU010000071.1:0-25690 GCF_014222165.1 Nostoc sp. 2RC | reverse complement strand
GCATTGGGTATGGGGGAAAGGGGGAAAGGGAAAGGGGGAAAGGTTAAATTTATCCCTTTACCCTTTACCCTTTAACCTTTTCCCGTGCCTCAAAAGTCTCCTCATCCCCACGTCTATAAATCTGAAACTTTAATACCCAACTGCTGCCAAGATTTTCTCTGGGGCGAAATAGCTGTTTTGCTCGGCCCGTAATTGGTCGCAAACTCTACCTTCGGGTAATTCTACGTCGTCGTATGTGAGGACTCGATCTCTAGGAATGTCTCGTTTGAGGCGACATCCTTCGGCTAAACCGATTGGTAGGAGATTTTGCTGTTGGACGATGTCGGAATTTTCGCATTGTCCGTAGGTCATGTAGTAGCCGATGCCGTCGAGGGTTTCTCCGGCTTGGAGGTCGATTTTAGCGGTGGTGACTACATCTACTAAGGGGCCTGCTAGGGGAGACATGACGGCATCACCGAACAAAACTACACGCGCTACCGATAGGGGAACTTCAAAATGACAGAGGTGATAGGGAGTATAGAAGCTATAAAGGGGGCCTTCACCTAATTTATATAAGTTCAGATAATGGCGTTGCTTGGGGTCGTCGTGGGTGGCAAATACGTATACACCAGGGCCGGGTTTGGCTCCAACTACATAATCGACGATACCACCAAGTTCTTTGAGTTGTTCCACATCATAGAGTTTGGTCATTTCATCGACGTAGCCGGTGAAGTCATATCCGAACATACCGCGTTTGGCGACTTTCATGCCTGTGGCGTTGGCAACAATGGCTTGCTCGAAGGAAATTTTGGTTCCATCGGCAAAGCTAGCTACCATGTGGGGCTTTTGACCCCAACGTTTGGCAAATCCTTCCTGGGTGGTGGGATTGCGATAGGGGTCTTGGAGTCCTTTGATGTTACCGCACAACAGGGGAGTTAAACCAATGCTTTTGACAAACCGGTAGAGGTTCATTTGTACCCCTGGCTGGTCGCCATCACAAGCGCTGAGAATAACGCCTGCTTTGTCGGCATAAACTTTGAGGATGGGGCCAATGGTGCCGTCGAGTTCGGCGTTCATCATAATTACATGTTTGCGATGGGCGATCGCTTCCATGACGATTTGAGCGCCAAATTCAATTGCACCTGTAACTTCGATGAGTGCATCGATACTTTCGGCACGACACAGTAACTTAGCGTCTTCTGTGACTGCATATTTCCCGTTGGCGATCGCATCTTCTAATTCGCCGACAGTTGCAACAACTTGAATATCTTCAATTCCTGCTTCTGAATAAGCTTGTTTAGCTGCATCAATATGGCGATTAAAGATAGCAACTAACTCCATTCCTGGGACTGAATTGACAATTTGGTTGGCAATTCCTCTACCCATAAAACCAGCACCAATCATCCCGACTTTAATGGGATTACCTGCTGCTGCTCTGGCTTGTAAGGCGCGATCGATAATAATCATGGACTAAACTCCTTTTGAGAACTGTTTGTTGTGTTACAAATTTCTAATTATTTTGTACTTAATAATTCGTTACCAATAGTTATTAAGTACATTTTCAGATGCGATTTGTATTAGTAATACTTTGGTACTCTATAGCAATTTCCAGTTTAATGAGGTACGGAAGCAATGTTTTCAAACGCAGAGGGGAGGCAGCGCGTTGGGCGGGTTTCCCGACTTGTGGCGACTGCCGTCGCACAGAGGAAAGCGCAGAGGTACGCAAAGGTTGATTAATCGCAGTGTAAATAAGTAAAAAGTTTAAAGATAAATACTTTTTATTTTTTACTTTGTTGTACGAGTTGTTTGTTAGATTCTATGGGATAACTCTGTTTTTGAGATTTTTGGCGATCGAGCATTTGCTCTACAGCATTTTTATATGCTTGAGCAAACTTTTCTCTGGTATGATTTGTTCTGGCGTATTCCCAAGCTTTTTGAGACATAATTTTCAGGTCTGCTACGGGGGAATTGGCAATACTTCTGACTTTCGCTTTAATTTCTTCTAGAGAAAGGTTATCAAAAATTACACCAAAATCGTGGACATCCACACCAGATTCATAACTTAAAATCGGAATTAATCCAGCGTGTAAGCAACTGATGACTGCTCCTGACTGTCCCTCGGAAACGGAAGGATAAACAAGTCCGAGGCAATTATTTGTTACCTGGATAAACTCAGGACTACTAACATCAATCCAGCCATAAGTATGAATGTTTGGTGTTTCGTAGAGTTCTTTATAGAAAGCCTTCTCAAATTCTTTGTCATTACTAATGGGGCCGCAAACCGTTAAATGGTATTCTGGCATTTGAGCAAAGGCATCTAAAACTAAATCTAGTCCTTTGAGAACTAAAGCACTACCACCAAACCACAGAAAATTTTTCCTGACTGCGGCAAAATCTTTCTGTTCGGGATAGGGATAAACAATGGGGGTAGAAATGGGGATACGATACATTGGTTTGTTGGCATATTGGAATGTACCAACTGTAAAATCGTTGCCCAAAACAGTAGCACAATCGGCATATTCAATGCCCAAATTAGGCGTTTCAAATCGCTGTGGAGTTAAGGTAATTCCTCTGCGTTGTTGGAGTTCTAGCAGCCGATTGCATTCAGCTGCATTACGAAATACCATATTCGCAATGTCAACATGAAAAACTTTAATGCAATCTTTATTCAGTTTTGGTGCAAGTGCCTCCATTCGATGACGAATATCAATGAAAAATGCGTAATTTTTTTCGGGAACGAATTTATCATTGTGAAACTGGATGACATCAACGTTGTAGCGCATGTCTAAAAAAGTTTGCGCTATTTGCCAAACTTCCCAATACCAAGTATGGTCGTTAGGCATTGGTTGACCTGGTTTTAATAAGAATGGTTCAATTCGATAAGAAAGGAGTACGTTTCCTTTAGAAGGTTGTTTGGGTTTGAGGGAAACAACTTGTAAAGTTTTGGCGTAATTGATGCGGGCTTGGATTTTTTTAGAGATTACAGAGGAGGCGTTGGTGAGCAGAGATAGAATATTAGTTGGCATTTATTTCTACCTTGATTAATTTTTTGACTCACGCAGAGGCGCAGAGGCGCAGAGAAAAGGAGGGGAGATTATCTAGTAGCTGTACCGCCGACGGTCATCATTCTTAATAAGGGCCAATTTAAATCTTTTTCAGAGATTTCTGTGACATCTAAAGGCCAATCAATGTTAAAAAATGGGTCGTCATAGCGTAAACCACGCTCATATCCAGGTGTGTAAAATTCACCTACTTGATATACAACTTCGGTTTCATCTGTGAGTGTTTGATAACCGTGAGCAAACATTTCTGGAACATACAAAGCACGACGATTTTCTGGAGTGAGTTCTACGCCGATGTGTGATAAAAAGGTGGGAGATTCGGGACGCATATCAATAATTACGTCATAGATAGCGCCTTTAGTGCAGCGAATTAATTTTGTTTCGGTTGCTGGTTGAATTTGATAGTGCATACCCCGAATTGTGCCTTTTTTGTAATTAAAAGACAGATTACATTGGGCGACTGTCGGCTTTAAATCACGTGCTGCAAATTCTTGAGCGCAGAAAGTCCGGGCGAAAAAACCACGATGGTCTGGCTTTTCTTCTAAGTCAATAATGAATGCGTCTTTGAGTTCTGTTTCAGTAAAAATCATTCTAATTACTCCAAAATAAATCTTGATTTACCCACTCTTGTTTTTGCGGACTTAAGCTTTAACTTCCTCTAAAGTAGAAGCTAACTTTACTCTGTAATAAGTATCATCCCAATATTGCGTACAAAGCTCTGGTCTTTCCGGAGGATTAGCGGTATAACAAAAGAATAATGTTGACCGTTCTTCTGTGCGGACTGTACCGTGATGCAAAGCATTTTTTGTATCTACAATAATTACTGTACCTGCTGCACCAGTACAGGATTTCCAAGCTGATTTAGGGATGACTGGTTTCACATCTTCATCGTCAATCCCCATATAATTTGACTTGAAAAGTTTATAGTAAAGCTGAATATATTTCCAACTGAATATAGGAGTTAAAGAACGAGGAATATATTCAAATGGCCCGGTTTTTTCTTCGACATCATTCAGATAAATAAAGATTTTGATGATGCGTCGGTCTTCAGCGTCGCTATGCCATAACAGCGTTCCAAATTGGTGTTTGCTAGGAAAATCTTTGCGTAAATGTACGCCATGAAACGCAACAGGCAAACCAATATAATTTTCGATGATATTGAGCAGCCTTGTGTGGTTTCCCCAGTTAAAAATTTCTGGTATACCTGTGACTGTGTAAATTTGTGGTAACTTTTCCTCTAAATGGGCATTATTTGGATCTGCCATCTGAGACAATTGTTCATAAGCAGCTTTCAGGAGTTCGGAGCCAGAATTTAACCCTAAATCTGTGAGTGTTGTGACATAAACACCGTCTTTTTTAAGAGCTTTGAGGATTTGGCGATCGCCTGCTGTTAATGCTGGCAATTTTTTGCTATGCTCCCAAAGGGCTAGGTAGTATTTTAAATCAAAATACAGCATAAATATTTTGTGTTTAATTGCCCGGAAAATTCCATTCAACATAATGTAAAATCCTCCTATTTATTGATATGATTGCAAATTTTACTAGCGGAGAATTTCGCAGAAAAAAAGCGTCATTGCAAATTACAAGGTACGAATTATTTAAGGCTCGTAACTCCGCATTTCCTGACTAGATATTTCACTTGATTCTGCTAACTCAAACTCTTTGTAAATCATCACGTCAAAAGCACACAAACTAACTAAAGCTAAGAATGGAACTACTGTCTTGATAGCAGACATCGGCCATCTTCTTAAAGCACCCAAGAAAACTTTCCAGTTGACTTGTTTACCGTTTTGCAATAGCATTCTTCTACAAAAATGCTTAGAATATCCATTTTCTTGCAATTTCAAAATCACTTCTGGGATGTGTTTGTATTGCATTAACAGTGCAGATTTTGGTTCTTTTTGCCAATAACTCACACCAACAACACATTCCAAATAAGTTTCTTTAGTGACAATTACACTACCATTTGCAGCACAATAACCGGCTAAATAAGCTAAAGATATCCAGTTATTTTCAGCGTCAGGCCAAATTCGCAAAGCGCGTTTTACTAAATCAGTACGGTAGATTGTAGCTGTTAAGAAAATAACTGCGCCGACGCTTTTGGAAAAGCAATGTTCAAATATACCTTTACCGTCACCATCACCATGTTCGCTATCTATATCAAACCAGCGATTCCCAATAATTGTGGGGGGATGAACTGGTTCGCCTGTAATTTGATTGCGTCCAGAAAAATTTAAAAACAATAATGATAAATTTTCGTGCAATCTGAGTTTATCGATTACATAAGCAATGGCTCTATCTTGAATTGGGTCATCATCACCAATTGTCCAAACATATTTTGTGGTTGCAGAATTTAGGCAATACATAATATTCTTGACTACGCCTAAATTCTTGTAGTTTTTATTTGAGTTGAATGTGATATTACTGAGTGTATTTTGCCATTTTTTGATTATTTCTTGAGTATTGTCTGTGGAACAATTATCAGAAACTAAAATTTCACATTCATCTTCAAAACCTTTGATAGCTTGAGCCAGCCATGCTAATTGTTTATCCAGTAATACAGCGCGATTATAAGTAGGAATGGCAATGGTCAGTAATTTAGGCATAGTGGAGTATTGAAATTTGCAAATAGCCTATGGTTCGATAGCAAATATTTTCATGGCAAATACGCCTTTTTAAAAAAGGTAATTCAGGAGTTAATCATTAAACATTACAATCATTGATGATGAATTCTAATTGATGACTCCTGAAAGACTTATATTTACTAATTACAATGCTATTAAAACCCTATCAGGAACAGGACATGGGTAAATTTGTACTTCAGGAATTGGCACTACAAATTGTCCGCCCCATTCGCTAATAAATGCCATTTGTTCCATAATTTCTTCCTTGAGATTCCAGGGTAAAATTAGTACATAATTTGGCTGAGTTTCCCGAATTTTATCTGGATGAAAGATAGGGATATGAGTTCCAGGTAAAAATAAACCTTGCTTGTAGGGATTGCAATCTACAGTGTAATCAATAAAATCCTTCCCAATACCACAATAATTGAGCAAGGTATTACCTTTAGCGGGTGCGCCATAACCAACAATTGATTTTCCTTCTGCTTTAGCCGCTAAGATAAAACTTAATAGCTTGTGTTTTGTTGCTTTAACTTTCTCTCCAAATGAAATGTAAGTTTCTATGCGATGTAGTCCAGCAGCAATTTCTTTTTCTTTTAAATACCGTACTCGTTCTCTAATGCTAGGATAATCAACATCATCGTGTTTGGCATATATTCTGAGGGAACCACCATGAGTTGCTAATTCCTCCACATCAAAAATTCGCAAGTTGTGTGCTGCAAAGATTTTTTCAATGGTCAAGAAGGAGAAATAAGAAAAATGCTCGTGATAAATAGTATCAAATTGATTTTGCTCGATGAGTTGCAAAATGTGAGGAAATTCCATCGTCAAGATGCCATTTGGTTTGAGAATGGCTTTCATCCCAGCGATGAAATCGTTTAAATCTGGCACATGAGCTAAAACGTTATTACCTATTAAAAGGTCAGCTAACTTTCCTTCCATAACTAGTTCTTTGGCAGTTTCAACTCCAAAAAACTTGTTAATAGTAGGAATACCTCTATCTTCTGCAACCTTGGCTATATTTGCCGCTGGTTCTATTCCTAAAACAGGGATGCCTTTCTCTAAAAAATATTGCAGTAAGTAACCGTCATTACTAGCGATTTCAATAACTTGGGTATGATGATTAAAGTGAAACTTTTCCACCATCATATCGGTGTAATTTTTGGCATGTTTTAGCCAACTTGTTGAATAGGAAGAAAAGTAAGCGTAGTCACTAAAAATTTGGTCTGGAGTCTCAAATTGTTCTAATTGAACTAAGAGGGTATCTTCCGAAATATAAGCGTGGAGAGGATAAATTTTTTCGGCTTTATTTAGTTGTTCTGGTCTTAGATAAGCATTGGCTAAGGGTGACATGCCTAAGTCAACAAAGGTTTTATGTAAAGGTTGACCACTAAAACGACATTTTGCGATCGCCATAATTTCCAGCCCTATTAATAGTGAACAAATTGCTGTGTAAATAAGAATATATATTTGTAGTTTGCACTTTAGCGCTAAAGCACAAACTACAAACACTTTCTACTTCTTCCAGAAGAAATCTTTGTCTATTTGCTCGGTACGAATTAAATACTCTAGCTGTTTTAAACGAGTAAATCCTCTAAACAAGAAAGTATCTTCAGCCATATCAATTTGACTGAATAATTTAAGTAACTGCTCGGCACCAAGGCGAGCATTCCAATCACATTTAAATCCAGGTAAAATACTGTTAATTTTCTCAAAGGATACCCGGTAACTGCGGTTATCTGCGCCGTTATTGCCAAACAACAATTTACAATCAGGGAAAACATCAGCAATAATTTCAGCGATTTCTTTCACCCGATAATTATTAGCTGTATCTCCAACATTGAAGATTTGGTTATGTACAATATCTCGTGGTGCTTCCAAGGCGCAGACTATCGCTTTGCAAATATCCAATGCATGAACTAATGGACGCCAAGGAGTACCATCACTGGTCATTTTGATTTGTTTGCTAGTCCAAGCCAACCCTGCTAAGTTGTTTAAAACAATATCAAAGCGCATCCTGGGAGAAGCACCAAAAGCAGTTGCATTCCGCATAAAGGTAGGTGAGAAGTCATCGTCAGCTAATGGCGCAACATCTCTTTCTACAAGGGTTTTACACTCTGCGTAAGCTGTTTGGGGATTAACCGGAGATTCTTCTGTAACATCAGTGCCAGTAGCAACACCGTAGACACTGCACGAAGACATATATACAAAACGACGCACACCCATAGCCTTAGCCAAGCTAGCCAAACGAACTGAACCTACATGATTAATTTGGTAGGTAATATTGGGTGCTAATTGTCCTGCGGGGTCGTTGGAAAGTTCCGCCATGTGAACAACTGCTTCCACACCTGACAAATCATCAGGGGTGATATTACGGATATCTTTGTTAAGAGTTTTGGCTGTGATATCAGTACCGTTGTAGAGCCAACCGACTTTATAGTAACCAGTATCTATACCGATAACTTCATGTCCCCGTTCCATTAACAAAGATGGCAATAGTGAACCCAGATAGCCTTCTGTGCCAGTTACTAATATTTTCATTGTAGTTAATGCCTTTGTATTGAAGAGTTAAAGGAGTCAGAATTCAGGAGTCAGGAGTCAGAATTCAGAATTCAGAATGGGCTACGCCCTGCTGCGCTAACAGGAGTCAGAATTCAGATAGTTTCTATGTCTGTTTTTGAAACTTAGATGGTGTACTTCACCCTTGTGGGATGGGCGTCTCGCCCGTCCTTTGATGTTGTGGACGGGCTTTTTGGCCCAACCCACAAGATTAATCTCTGAATTGGGAAACGTTAATATGTATGCTCAAAGCACAAGCAACTATAACTATCTATGCAGTTACTACGCTATCTAGATGCGAAATTTGGGGAATTTGCGCCACAATTGCTTTGCCAATTTCTAGAGAAGAAGTAGCAGCAGGAGAAGGGGCATTGCAAACATGGATGGAGTTTTCGCCGGAAACAATCAAAAAATCGTCTACAAGCTTGCCATCGTTCATTAAGGCTTGAGCGCGGACTCCTGCATGGGTGGGGACTAAATCTTCTGCTTGGACTTCGGGAATTAGTTTTTGCAAACTTTTCACGAAGGCTGCTTTACTAAAGGAACGAATAATTTCTTGGATGCCTTCAGGTGCATGTTTGGCTGCTAATTTCCAGAAACCGGGATAAGTCATAACCTCTAGAAAATCGCCCAAATCAAAATCGGTTTTTGTGTAACCTTCGCGTTTGAGGGATAGAACCGCGTTTGGCCCTGCATGAACGCTACCATCAATCATCCGGGTAAAGTGGACGCCTAAAAAAGGAAAATCTGGGTTCGGTACTGGATAAATTAAAGTTTTGACTAGATAGCGTTTCTCTGGAGTGAGTTCGTAGTATTCTCCCCGGAATGGAACAATTTTGGCTTGGGGTTCAACTTTATTTAATCTGGCAGTGCGATCGCTATGCAATCCACTACAATTAATTACGAACCGAGTTTCAAAGCTACCTTTGTTGGTTTCTAGTACCTGGCTTTTACCCCTTGGTAAGATTTTCAATACTTTTGTATTTAGGCGTAAATCTCCCCCTTGCTGTTGAATCAGCTCGGCATATTTCAAACAAACTTGCTTGTAGTTAACAATGCCGGTTGAAAATACCCGAATTCCCCCAACACAACTAACATGAGGTTCGATTTCCTTGACTTCTTCGGGGCTAATTCTTTGGACTTTTATGCCGTTTTCTAAACCGCGTTGGTAAAGATTTTCGAGGCGTGGTAGCTCTTGTTCTTCAGTGGCAACAATTACTTTACCACAAACTTCATGGTCAATTCCATATTCTTGACAGAAATCTACCATTGAACGGGAACCATCGCGGCAAAATTTAGCTTTGAAACTCCCTGGTTTATAGTAAATACCAGAATGAATTACCCCGCTATTATTGCCAGTTTGATGAAATGCCCATTGACTCTCTTTTTCTACTACTAAAATACGTGCATTGGCATAGCGTTTACCTAAAGCCAACGCTGTAGAGAGTCCAACTATTCCCCCACCTATAATTGCAAAATCATACATTAGAATTATCGTACTTGTAGTTACACTAAATCTATAAAGTCATTTGTCATTCGTTATTTGTTATTCGTTATTTGTTATTTAACTCCTAACTCCTAACTCTTTTTTACCATACCTTCCAAGGAGCTTTGTCATTCGTTATTTGTTATTTGTTATTTAACTCCTAACTCCTAACTCCTAACTTTTTTTACCATACCTTCCAAGGAGCCTGATTGCTGTTCCATAGCCCCTCTAGATAATTTTTATCACGTAAGGTATCCATTGGTTGCCAAAAACCATAGTGTTTGAAAGCAGATAGCTGTTCCATGTAAGCTAACTTTTCCAATGGCTCTTGTTCCCACACGGTGGAATCATCAGCAATCAAGTTTATCACTTCTGGTTCTAATATAAAATAGCCGCCATTAATCCAAGCACCATCGCCTTCAGGTTTTTCCCGAAAACTGGTGATTTTAGTTTGCTCGTATCCTAAGGAAATGGCACCAAAACGTCCTGCTGGTTGTACCGCTGTGAGGGTCGCTAAGGTATTTTGTTGTTGGTGAAATTGAATTAATTCGGTGATATTAATATCACTGACACCATCACCATAAGTAAAGCAAAAAGTTTCATTTCCCAGATGTTCGCTGATGCGTTTTAAGCGTCCACCAGTCATTGTATGATCGCCCGTATTTACTAAAGTGACACGCCAAGGTTCAGCATATCCAGAATGCACATTCATTTGGTTAAATCTCATGTCAAAGGTGACATCTGACATGTGTAAAAAGTAGTTAGCGAAATACTCTTTAATTATGTAACCTTTGTAACCACAACAAATAATAAAGTCATTAATGCCGTGGGTAGAGTAAGTCTTCATTATGTGCCACAGAATGGGCTTACCACCAATCTCAACCATCGGCTTGGGTCTGATACTAGTTTCTTCACTGAGGCGTGTACCAAGCCCTCCAGCCAAAATTACCGCTTTCATGCAATTACCTCGGAAATTTGCAGAGATATTATTTGTCTTTCCTGATATGAAGAGGATGCACTTATATGGAGAAAAATTGATTTCTGATTTATTTTTCTCAGTCAATAATCTAACTGTATTTTTTGACAAAATTATGAAGTAGATATAAATTAAAATCTTTTATATATAAAGAATATCTATAGAGTAGAATTCAGAATTCAGGAGTCAGAATTCAGAATTAATTAGGCAAGTATAAAAGAATTCTTTAATTATTTTTTAATAAATTATGCATTAGTAATCCGGTTGAATTTTTGAACTCCTACAGCATAGGTATTAAATTATTGTAGGGGCGCACAGCTAGCTGTGCGCCCCTAGAAATTGCTATGAAATTAACACTAGCAAATCATAATCAGATTTGATTTATTCAATCAAAACCAATAATATCCAACTAATACAGCATTCAATCATCCTGAAGTACACAATCTAAGTCTGATAGCTAAGCACAGAGATGATTCTAATTCTGACTACTGTTAGCGCAGCCCATTCTGAATTCTGAATTCTGAATTCTGACTCCTGAATTCTGAATTTAGTTGATTTTTTCTGCATTACTTGAGCCTGGGAATAAAGGGTCACATTTGTTTTCAACAACTACACACATATTACTGAGTGCTTGCTGATAGTTATCCATATCATCTTGCTCAAGAAAGATTTTGGCAGCTGTCTGTAAATCTGCCATTGCCTTTGTTTGGTTTTGGTTGGATTCACTGCCACCATATTGGGCTAGTTCATAACGCACCATACCTCGTTTGAGGAAGGCTTTTGCTAGTTTGGGGCTGATGGTTAATGCTTGGCTAAAGTCAGCGATCGCTTGTTTATATTCTTGCTCGTAATTGCTGCTATATTGGGCAATTTGATAGTAAACAACACCACGCTGAAAATAAGCTTCTGCTTTGGATAAATTCAGTTTGATTGCTTGAGTAAAATCTGCGATCGCTCTTTTATAAATTTGTTGAGACTCACCGCTATATTTAGCCATTTGGGCGCGGACAATACCACGTCTAATGTAAGCTTCAACTTCTTGGGGATCGAGACCAATGGCGCGATTGTAATCCGTGAGGGCTAAATTATATTCTGTATCCGGATCGTTGCTATACTCAGCAAGCATAAACCGCGCATTTCCCCGATTCACCAAAGCTTTAATTTCCTTGGGTTTGATTTTCAAAGCTTGGGTATAATCTAGAACTGCTCCTTCATAATCTTTGAGATTATAACGAGCATTGCCTCGATTAACTAGGGCTTTGGCGTGTTTGGGTTCTTGTTCAATGGCTTGACTATAATTTGCAACTGCTTTTTCATAGTCTCGCTGTTTGTAAGCACTATGACCTTGTTGATAATAATCGGCAAAGCTGAGTTTATTAATTCCCTGATTAGATTTCAATGTTTGTTGAGTGTAAGCGTTTTGGGAAACTAACGGCTCAGTAAATTTAATCATTAAGTCCGCAGATCCCAATAAAACTAAACCCAATAAGCAAAAACCAATGGGGTACAACTTAGATTTTTTGGAGCGTCTATAATAGGAACCGCTTGGCGTCATTGGTTGCCAATAATTTGCTAAGTGCGATGGCATGGCCCGTTGTGGCAAACGCGGTGTTTGGGTGTGGCGCTTTTTCGGCTTGATTCGGGGTTGGAGATGTTCTTTGGCTTCTATTGCTCGATGTGATGGGAAAGGATCGCGTCCACCTAATCGCACGGTACGTTCGCACCAAGGACAAAGGTCTAGGTGGTTGTTGTAACGATGTTGGGGATTAGTTGTGCAAGTAATTAGGGAATCTTCGGCTTCTGCGATTGCACTGAGCCAAGTTTGGGCGCTAGGACGTAGCTGTGGGTTGTTGTGACCATCTTCAAAACAACGCACGAATAGTTCTTGTAACCCAGGATGAAGAATTTCCCAAGGGGGGGCGATGGGTGTAGGTAGGTAAGGTACGCGTCGTTTTTGGCTGTAAGTAAAATGACCGGCGGCGATGCGAGCTTCGTAAGGTGGAGGCTCAATGGCACCTTGAAAAATCCCAGAAAATGGGTGCGTACCTTCCATTAATAGTTGGAATACTAGTACTGCTAACCCGAATAAATCGTGAGAAATTTCGCGATCGTGTTCTGCAAAAGTTTTATTTTGAAGTTCTGGTGGCGTAAACTCCGGTTTACCCACTGGACAACGGTAAACCAAGTTACCATCAGGGTTACGTACTTGGAATGAGTCTGTGTCAATTAAGGTCACCAGTGCTGTGTCACTGACGAGGATGTTTGACTCATTCACATCACCAATGCAATATCCGCTAGCGTGTAAAGCCGCAAAAGCCGCCGCTAAGTTACGAGCGGTGCGGAGCAGGTACTGATAATTGAATAAGGGGCAGTGTTGGCGACGAGTTCTGGGGTTATAAAAGTCAATGATTGGACGCATTCCTTGAATGCGTGGCATTAAAAACCCCAGGATGTTGTTGCTACCATCTGCTGCGTGCAAGAAAGCCTCAGGCCAAGCGATGGAAATATGCCCCAAACTAGCTGTGGGGTTTTCTGGCGGGTTAGCCAGCATCGCTTGGAGTTTTTCGGCATGGGCACTGGTTGGCTTATGGTATATCTTGGCCACCAAGTTGCCATCGGATGGCACTGCATAAACACAAGCTTCACCGCCACGCCCCAGACTCACACTCAAATTGAGGATTTCTTTTTTGGGAGAATAACGTAGTACCTGCATAGTCAATTACCGCTAACGGGAGTATTTAAAATCTCAAATTTTTAAAGTTAATGCTTATGAGTTGTTGAATGCAGCTATTATCAGTGTCAAATCATCATCAGTGCGTTGGGCAATCCGCTCTGAACGTAAAAATTTTACTAACTGCTCTTTTGCTGCTGTCTTGTCCTCGGCATTGGCTACAAATTCAAACAGCGGAAAAAAGAACGGTTTATGAGGTTCCCCAACAACCATATTTAAAGCCAGCATTTGTAACCCGTCAGTAATTATACCAACATTTACTATGTCTGTACGCCATAATCTCATCTGTGCTGTGTCTAAGGCAGTGGGCGAAGTTAAAAAAGTGGTTTCGTTGATGTATTCGCCACTATCAGGCATAGTTACTGCTAAAAGGTTGCCCAGTCGGTCTTTGGCCACAGCCAGACCATCACCTATTTGGGCTACAGCCACAACCTCTGGTGTGGCAACCATAATAATTAAAGTAGTTGCTAAGTCAGCAAGTTGTTTTTCGCAAGCAACTGCTTCTTGTTCAACAGCTTTTTTGGCAGCTAGTAAGGCATCATTTAAGAGCGATCGCACATTAGCATCATTAGTCAAACTGCTCCGGGTTAGTCCTTTACTAGATAGGTTTTCGATGGCTGTTTCCACAGCCAGCATCGCTCCTACTTTCCCCAGACTTGCAGAACCCGCGCCATCTGCTGCTGCTGCCACTAAAATGTTATCCGCCAATATCTGCCAGTGATGAGCGTCCTGGCATAATTGCTTGTTTCTTAAGTGACTTGTACCACATACTGACGCAGCCACAATCCGCCATTGAGCAATCTGTTTCGATATGTTCATAAGGTTTTGTTCCAACAGCTAGCTGCCATTTTTGTAATTAAACAGTCCCCCAACCAATTGGCGGTAGTGCTACCTGTTCGTCCACCTGGGAATGCGAAACAGCCGACATACTAGCTGAAAGCCAAACAAACATCTCAATGAAGTTTAGTCCTTTGAGTTTCAGTGGAGTACGTACAGCTATTTGATTTAAGCGCGTCATATTCGCATTTTCTACACCTACTGTAAAAAATGCTACACGCTTACTAGCTTCATCACCTTGTAAGCGTTGGGCTGCTTGCTCTACTACATGATCTAACTCACCTTGCGGTTCTCCATCGGTAATCATAAATACCCAAGGACGGTAGTAAGCAATTCCATTGGTACGATACTGAGACTTTCTTTCTTGAATAAGATCTAAAGCTTTATGAATTCCTGCACCCATCGTTGTCAATCCCTGAGCTGTTAAAATCGGCGGATTGAATTGATCGGCGGTTACAAAGTCTTGTACTACATTAATATTGCTGTCAAAGGTGACGATGGCCACTTCTACTCTTCTAGCAGCCAAGGGATTTTTGACTAATTCATCCTTTAAACTGAGTAAACCCTGATTCAAAGCCTCAATGGGGTCTCCCTGCATTGAGCCGGATGTATCTAGTAAGAGGACACACGGACAACGCGGTTCTGGGTTTTCTGCAAATTCTACAACTTCATCAAGTCTTAATGTGTCATGCATAACTTTTTGTGTTATGTTAAAATCCAAAGTTTTAATTTCCTATTTTCAATCTATATGTTTGCTAGTCACTAACGCGACTACAGATAATAGTATCTAGTTGTAGATGCTGTGGTTAGCATCAAACAAGTTCTTCTCACCCAGTTCTCTACATATTTCAGCAGAGGTTGAACGGCGTTTAGTTTTGCAAAAAAGAGTTTCTCAAAACTCAGCATTATCTGTTGTAGTGTATCTACCAAAAATTTATATCTATCAAACCTACAGTACAATAAATACGTAGAATTTCCTACATAAGTTTTTAAAGATTTTATGTAGGACAATAATTTCTTAATATAAAAGTAATTCAGCATAATTAAGTTCGTTTACTTTACAAGTGTGCCTGGGTAATTGTGAAAACCGAGAATCAAATTTAGTTCCTTAGGAAACTACTCTAGCGAAAGATGTAGATGATTGCAGTTTCAGATCGAGAGCGATCGGTAGTCAGTCAAGTTAAAAACAATCAAGATAATACTGACATTGTATTGATAATTCTTCTTTACATTTGTTTATTTTCACCTACATCAGTTAAGAACAACTGGAAACACAACTAAAGACAAGTTTTTTCATAGATACTGTACACAATTAAACAAAAAGACTTATTCCACACACCTCCAAAAAACGTATAAAATACAACTAACAATTGAAAAATTTATGAATTTTAATATATATACATATTTCAAATAAATAATTTGTGCATAAAGAAATATTACAAAGAAGAAAATACTTCATCGCTGATATTTGTAATTTACAAATGTTAGGTTGCTGATTCCGCAAAAAAGTAGAAAAAGTATGAATAATTCAGGTGTGTTTGCCAAACTACGTCCTTTAAGTTTGTTAAGACAATTATCTAATTGCTCGGACACTACTTGTTTACAAGCATTTAGTAACTCAGTTTCGTGGTTGATTTACTTAGAACAAGGCAAAATAACTTACGCTACTCATTCAGTAGAACCCTTTGACCGACTAGAACGTCATTTGCGTCGCTTAGGCCATCAAATTCCATTACTTACCAACGAGGTTCGCGTTCAAGTTCGTTTGATGTTTGAACCTGACTTGCACAGTCAGTTAACAGAACAAGATGCTCAATCCACAAGCCAGCCTCCTGAATATCAAGCTATATACTGGCTTGTTAGTCAACAACATCTACATTCTACGCAAGCAGCAGCATTGATTCAAGAATTAGTTAAAGAAGTGATTGAATCATTTTTGCTCATTAAAGAAGGCAGTTATGAATTAAGTGAACCTTTTAGTAGAATGTCAAAAATTTGCAGGTTCGACATAGAAAAAATTTTAGAACGCTGCCAAGCAAGATTAGAGAGTTGGCAGTCATTTAGTCCACAAATTTCTTCTCCGTATCAGCGTCCATATCTGTTGGCTAACAACCAATTAGAGCAAAAAGATTTACCAAATCTCCAGCCGAATTTAACTAACTGGATGAAAGGTTTTAGCATTTGTCATTTGGCTGCAATTTTGAATCAGGATGAAATTAAACTAGCTCGGCAATTATATCCCTACATCGTTCAAGGGAGAATTATTTTACACGAACCAGATCCACCATTTGATAAACTACCAAAATTATTTGAGGAAAAATCGTTTTTACCAAAATTGACCACAGATTTATTTGATACTCAAGAAGAAATCAATAGTTCTCTAGATATTACTCAAGAGAATGATGTCGTTGAACAATTACCACAAAATTCCACTCCTCCAACAGCCAACTTTCCAGAACCAACAATATCAAATAACATAAATTCCCCTTCCGAAAGAGTAGCCGCCGCTACTGTAACTCCACCAAAAATCCACAAAATCGTTTCTGTAGATGATAGCCCCACAATTCTTAAAGAAATTAGCCATTTTTTAGAAAATGAAAATTTTTCTGTAGTCACCATCAACGATCCATTAAAAGCAGTTTTGTCAATTATCAGGCACAAACCAGACTTAATTTTGCTGGATCTAAACATGGCAGGAATTGACGGTTATGAATTGTGTAAGATTATACGTAATAATTCAATGTTTAAACAGACTCCTATTATCTTTGTTACTGGTAACAAAGGAATTGTAGACAAAGTAAAAGCCAGATTAGTCGGGGCATCTGGATATTTAACCAAACCATTTACGCAAGCAGATCTACTGAAAATAGTTTTCATGCATTTAACTTAAATTCATGAATATACCGAATTTTTACTAGTGGAGAGAGGTAACAGGGAACAGGTAAAAAGGAATAAAATTGACTTTTTAATGCCCGATACCCAATCCCCAATCCCCAGTTCCAGCTTGTTGTGTGTCGGCTGCTATAAATTGAGATTTTGACATAGAGCGATAAACCAAAGGCGGGGGTGAATTCAAGTTTTCCTGATTTGCTTGTTTTGTGAGTGTGGTAATTAGGTGATGGTGTGGTGAGAGATGACACACAGGATCGGTGGTAGCAGCATTGTTTGTCAGAAGTAAAGCTTGGCAACGGCAACCACCAAAATCAACCCCACGGCGATCGCAACTTTGGCAAGGTTCAGGCATCCATTCTGTTCCCCGGAAGGAATTAAAAGCAGGCGATTCAAACCAAATCCAATCTAGTGAATGGTTGCGGACGTTAGCAAATTCTAATTCTGGAATCGAAGTGGCGGCTTGGCAAGGTAGGACATCGCCATTGGGAGCAACAACAACAGCTCGATGACCCCAGCCACCCATACACGCTTTGGGATAATCTTCATAATAGTCTGGAAGCACGTATAAGATGTTATTTTATTAATTTTTATCCTGGGATTGTTATGTCAGTGCAACATAGTACGATTGTTCAAGAGAAAGGCTATAACTTGCGGAGTGAATAGCGATCGCGAGCGAAAAGACACTCTAAAATGAGAGCAAAAGACGATTCCTAAAACCAGCACACTCCATGCGTATTTCTTTAAACTGGCTGCGCGAACTAGTAGAGATAAAACTTAGTCCAGAAGAATTAGCCGAAACTCTGACAATGGCGGGGTTTGAAGTAGAAGATATTGAAGACCGCCGCACTTGGGCAAATGGCGTAGTTGTGGGGAGAGTGCTTGAGCGTCAACCACACCCCAATGCTGATAAATTAAGTGTTTGTCAAGTGGATATTGGCGCAGATGAGACTTTAAATATTGTCTGTGGCGCTGCTAATGTCAAGGCAGATATCTATGTGCCTGTGGCAACTACGGGAACTTACTTACCCAATATTGATTTAAAAATTAAACCTGCAAAACTGCGTGGTGTCCCTTCTCAAGGCATGATTTGTTCTTTAAAAGAACTCGGTTTGCCCACCGATGTAGACGGAATTCATATTTTCCCCCAAGAAAAATTAACCTTGGGTAGCGATGTGCGTCCGTTGTTGGGTTTAGATGATGTCATTTTAGACCTCACGGCAACCGCTAATCGGGCTGATGCCTTGAGTATGGTGGGTGTAGCCAGAGAAGTAGCAGCTTTGACTGGTGGAAAATTGAGCATTCCCCTACCGAGTGAAGTACCAATTACTAAAAATACAGGAAATTTAGCTTTAAAAATTGCCGATACCCAAGCTTGCCCTGCTTACATTGGTACAGTCATTGAACAAATTAAAATTGCGCCATCTCCTGATTGGTTGCAACAGCGTTTGCGGGCTGCGGGAGTACGCCCGATAAATAATGTGGTGGACATTACTAACTACGTATTGTTGGAATGGGGACAACCACTGCACGCCTTTGATGGCGATCGCTTAAAATCAGTTGCCAATAGCGAAAGTTTAACCATCGGTGTCCGCTTCGCCACTGCTGGAGAATCCCTGAAAACCCTGGACGGACAAACTCGCACTTTAGCATCCCCAAATTTATTAATTACCGCCAACGACAAACCCGTCGCCCTAGCGGGAGTTATGGGTGGAGAAGAAACCGAAGTCTATGAAGCTACCGAAAGCTTAGTTTTAGAAGCCGCTTTATTTGATTCCGTGGCCATTCGCCGTTCTTCTCGCAGTGTGGGCTTAAGAAGTGAAGCTTCTGGAAGATACGAACGAGGAGTTAACCGCGCTGAATTGGAAGTTGCAAATCGTCGCGCCTTGTCGTTAATTAGCGAATTAGCTAATGGAGTTATTACTCACCAAGAAATTGCCGACACCCGCCCCGACCCATCTACCTGGAGTCGTTCCATTACCCTGCGTTTAGAAAGAGTGAATCAGGTACTAGGGCCAATCGATTTGGGAGAAGAAACAGCAGAACTCCAAGAACAAGACGTTGAAAGGATTTTGACTGCTTTAGGCTGTAAGTTAACTGCTTTGGGTAATGTCTTAGGACAAGATAATACACTGCAACCTACATGGTCTGTTTCAGTTCCACCCTATCGTTACCGCGACTTAGAACGGGAAATTGATTTAATTGAAGAAATCGCCCGCTTGTATGGTTACAACAGATTTTGCGATACCTTACCAGAAAAAGCCGAAGCTGGTTATCTGCCTTTAGACCAAGAATTGATTCGCAAATTACGAGCTTTCTTGAGGGCAGAAGGTTTAACAGAATTAATTCATTATTCTTTAGTTAAACCAGGAGAAGACAGACAAATAGTATTAACAAATCCATTGTTTGTTGAATATTCAGCTTTGCGAACCGATTTAATCTCTGGGTTAATTGACGCTTTTCAATATAATATCGAGCAGGGTAACGGTGCCCTCAACGGCTTTGAAATCGGGCAGATTTTCTGGCAAGAAGAAGACGGTTTGCAAGAAACAGAAGTCTTGGCTGGGATTATGGGAGGCGACATTTTCATTGGCAAATGGTCAAAAGGCGGTCGCGAACAACCCTTAACATGGTTTGAAGCCAAAGGAATTTTAGAAAGTGTATTTCGTCAAATCGGCTTGCAAGTAGAATATCAACCAGACTGTCGAGACGAACGTTTGCATCCAGGACGCACCGCTTCTTTATGGATTAGAGGTAATAGGCTGGGAATTTTTGGACAAATTCACCCGCAACTGCGGCGAGAAAAAGGCTTACCAGATTCAGTCTACATCTTCCAATTAAATTTAGATGCACTTTTAAATTCCCTAGAGGAAGACGAAACCTTCATTCCCAAATTTCGCCCCTATTCCACCTACCCAGCAAGCGATCGCGACATTGCCTTTTTCGCACCCGTGAAAGTCTCAGTGGGCGAACTGCAAAAAGCAATTACCAAAGCCGGCAAAGATTTACTTGAATCAGTGGAATTGTTTGACGAATATCGTGGCGAAAACGTCCCCCAAGGCCAGCGCAGTCTAGCATTCCGCCTAATTTATCGGGCAAGCGATCGCACCCTCACCGAAGCCGAAGTGGAACCAGTACACAATAAAGTCCGCGAAGCCTTAGTGGAAAAATTCGGCGTTAACCTTAGGAGTTAAGAGTTAGGAGTTAGGAGTTAGGAGTTAGGAGTTAATATAATTCCTCACTCCCCAAAACACTGACTCCAAAATTCAAAATTCAAAATTCAAAATCCAAAATCTAAAATCCAAAATCCAAAATCTAAAATTCAATATGCCTAAATACGTACTCTGGGGAACTTATTGCGAAGACGTTCTTGAAAAACGTGTTCCTTACCGCCAAGCTCATTTAGACGGATTAGCAAAACAGAAAGAATCCGGCATACTGATTACCATTGGCCCCACCAAAGATGTCACAAAAATTTTTGGAATTTACGAAGCCGAAGACGAAGCCACTGTTCGCGACTTAATTGAAAACGATCCTTATTGGAAAAACGGCATCTGGACAGAATATTCTGTCAAAGAATGGATTCAGGCTTTTTAAATTGGGCATGGGGTATTGGAAACGAATATTAGACGTTTGTCGATGAACTTCAGAACTTTGTTCATCGATATTAGAGCTTCGTCAATAAGGTTAAAACTCCAATTTTTTAGCTCCTGCTTCCCAATGCCCAATCCCCACTTGCCCTGAGCGAAGCCGTTCGCGTAGCGTCTCGCAGAGAAGGGATACTTCATGCCCCATGCCCCATATCCCATACCTAAAATATGAAAACCTGGCAGGCTGATTTTTATCGTCGTCCATCACCAGATGCATCTGGAAAAGTCTTATGGGAATTGTTGATTTGTGATGCAACTCGTAGTTTTGAATATGAAGCTACTTGTCTCCAATCAGCAGTCAATTCTAATTGGGTTGCAACTCAATTTCAGCAAGCATCTGGTGAAGAATTGCCGGATTTAATTGAGGTGTTTCGTCCTCAATCTCTCAATTTAATTGAGGCGGCTGGACGCAGTTTAGGTATTAAAGTCGAACCTACTCGCCGCACTTTAGCACTCAAACAATGGTTACAGGAAAAGCAATATCCTTCAGTGCTAGATAAACCACCACCTGCACCACTACCAGAGAATCTCTGGGGAGAACAATGGCGTTTTGCGACACTTCCAGCCGGGGAACTAGTGGATGTGTTTGCACAACGCCCAATTCCGATTTTGCACATTCCAGAATATCTCAAACCAATTAATTTAGGTTTAGCATCAACCATCGCTGTTGCTGGTGTGGTAATTTATGGTGGAAGGCGATCGATACAGTTGGCACGGTGGCTACAACAAGCCCGTCCCGTAGCATTAAACTACATTTCTGGCCCACCAGATGGCTTAGTTTTAGAAGCAGGCTTAGTAGATAGATGGATTGTTGCCACTTTTGAAGATTCAGAAGTTACCAAAGCAGCCCAAACATACGAACAACGAAAACAACAAAGCCAAGGATTACATTTTTTGTTAGTCCAACCCGATGATTCTGGAATGACTTATAGCGGCTTTTGGTTATTGCGAACAGAAGATTAGTTCTCTACCTTTTTTCTACTAGCTGTATCTAAAATAGATGTTGGTCTTAAAAGAGATAGGGAAGCTTTTTCTGCGATTTCTTGAGATAGGTGAATTTGTTTAATTTGAATCAGCCCTTCTTCAAGAAAAATATCTCTAACGCGAGCGTTTGCCCTACCAACAAAGGGTGTTTCATAATATACTTCTTTAATTCCTGCCGAAATAATCAGTTTCAAGCAAGAAAGACACGGTTCTAAAGTTACGTAAATGCTTGCTCCGTTGGTCGCTATGCCGTGCTTAGCAGCCTGAGCAATTGCGTTAGCTTCAGCATGAACCGCCCTAGATGGTAAATCCTTACTAGCATCACAACTAGCCAGTTCTGAATAACAAAAACCTTGGGATATACAATGGCTGGAGCCTGAAGGCGGGCCATTGTACCCAGTAGCTAAGACTTGCTTACTCTTAACAATAACAGCACCTACGGGAAAGGCTAAGCAAGTCGATCTAGTTGCTGCTAGTTTTGCCAGCATTAAGAAATATTCATCCCAAGATGGCCTGTTATAAGCCTGTTGAACCAAAACCCTTTCCTCCTCTAGTAGTCGTACTCAATTCTTCGCTGGCCTCAACTTTTACTGTAATTACAGGTTGAATTACCATTTGAGCTATCTTCATTCCAACATCAACTTTAAAAGTAGTACGACCATGATTAATTAAAATTACACCGATCTCTCCTCGATAACCTTCATCAATAGTTCCGGGTGAATTAAGAACGGTTATCTGATGTTTTAGAGCCAAACCACTGCGGGGTCTAATCTGAGCTTCAGTGTTTGGAGGTAGCTGAATGCAAATGCCTGTTGGAACTAACGCACTTTCACCAGGCTGAATCTGAGTTTCAACACTGGAAAATAAATCTAGTCCAGCATCTCCTTCATGAGCATAAGCAGGTGTCTGGGAGTTCTTTGAGAGAAGTTTAACTTTCAATACGTAGTCCATACAAGATTAAATGAGCAAATTTATTAAGTATAAAATTAGTGATTTTTAGAAGGCGTACCCTATGCTGTTTGCTATCTCAACTTATTCATCAAGGTGCTAACCTTGCTTTGCCTAAACGCTGCTTTTCATACCATTGAGCAATAGCAGGTGCCCAAGAAGCAAAGTGAGGCCACATCAGTTCGCACAATTTTTGAATTTCCAGTTGAGCGTCTTTCTTGTTTCTCAAGTCACAAAAATGCAAGAAAGACCTTAAATTGAAACTAACCACAAAATGCTGACGATAGTCAAAAGGTACTTTACCTCTGGCGTGTTCTTCAGACATTCCACCTTCAAAATCAGCTTTATATCGTTTAGCCGCTTCTAAGCACCACTCTAAATCGGCAGCACGTTGTTCTGGTGTATAGTAATATTTTTTACCTTGCCTATCAGTGTAGTAACCAACGGGACGCAGATAAATAACATCTTCTATGTCCTTCTTGCCTTCTACTACGTCAATAAATTGGTTGCCTGTATATCTAAAAGACTGGACATCAAATGAAACTCCTACTCTGTGAGTACGCGCCTGTTGCATAACACTGTGGGGAAAGTAACCACAGTTGAAAATAATCTGGGGATGCTCTAGAGGGCCATAATGTCCTCTTTCTCCCGCCAAAAGTCGCTTGACAATAATTTCGCCGCTTTGTGACTCCGAAGGCCATGAATCGCGCTCGTCAAACACGAACCCATCGGTATAGTCTTGGTGCATCGCGGCATAGATTACCTGCTGCGGGTTTGGGGTTTTGGCAATAACCTCTACTCGAAATCGATGCATTAGTGGATTAGTGATTGAGAGAACATCAGAACAAAGAACAAAGCCTATGACGGTTAAACACACGGCTTTGAACTCAATCCATAATCATATCTCTGCCTTGGACTTTTACTCGGACAGATTAAGATACTTTACTAAGATACTTTACAAATGTTAATAAACTTGTTACAGTTCTTTACATAATAAATAACAGGGGATAATCACATGCGTACAAGCACTGCTATAGTTGACGATCAAGGCAAACTGAATAACTTCGCCCTAGAGCCAAAAGTTTATGTAGACGAGCAAGGCGATCGCACTGGCTTCACACCTTATGCAGAACTGCTCAACGGTCGTTTAGCAATGATTGGTTTTGTTTCTCTAATAGCATTAGAAGTATTTACAGGACATGGAATAGTGGGTTTTTTGACCAGCCTGTAATCACTCAGTTACATAAAATAACTTTCAATCAATCTGAGAGGCGGGAAATATCTCGTCTCTCAGATTTGTTCAATATTTAGTGATATCTTGAAAAGATACTGATAGCAAAAGCTTCATCGGGGTAAAAATATCAGGTGAATTATGGCTTTAACAGCTTCAACAATGTTGCCACTAGGCACCAAAGCACCAGATTTTAATCTACCGGAAGTTGTATCTGGCAAGGCAACTTCACTTTCTACATTTGCAGACAAAAAAGCGCTCTTGGTAATTTTCCTTTGTCGGCATTGCCCATTTGTCAAGCACGTGCAGCAAGAATTAGCGCAGTTAGGCAAAGATTATTTTACGAGTGATTTAGCGATCGTTGCCATCAGCGCTAACGATGCCAAGAATTATCCAGATGATGCACCAGACTCATTAAAAGCATTTGCCACAGAACAAGGATTGACCTTTACCTTATGCTACGATGAGAGCCAAGAAACGGCAAAAGCTTACACAGCAGCTTGTACGCCAGACTTTTTTCTATTTGATGCCTCGCGCCGACTTGTTTATCGGGGACAATTAGATGATAGTCGTCCTAGTAATGGTAAACCCGTAACGGGTGCAGATTTACGTGCAGCCATTGAAGCAGTCTTAGCAGATAAACCTGTTACCACTGACCAAAAACCGAGTGTTGGTTGCAACATTAAATGGAAACCTGGAAATCAACCGAGTTATTTTGGTTGAAATGAGCATGGGGCAAGCAGGAAATTAGGAGTTAGGAGTTAGGAGTAGTGGGGTGAAATTCGATTACAATCTCCCCATCTCCCCATCTCCCCAGATATCAATGTTTAATTTCCAAATTCAGAATGTAGCGTCCTAGTTGGATTTTGTCTGCCCACAATTCATATTCCAGTCGCAAATGTTCTGGTAAAGGATGTGCATTGAGAGCTAGGCTCGTAGTAAAGTTTCGTAAACGAATCGGATCGTTACATTGCAAGGACTCAGTTGGCAACCAATAACGACTAATACCATAAACACCCTGTTCCCAAAAGTGACGATAACTCACTTGGGCGTTACCTTGCATAGTCATAATTACCCGATAAGGGGAAATTTCCAACCACAAAATTCTGGGACTGCTAGGAGCATAAGCTTTATTTTTACTTTGAGGAGAAGTGTCTTCTGAACTGAGGACACTTTCTACTTCGCAAGTAATTAGAGGCGGTGCAGTTAGTAGTAAATGAAACCGGTCAGTGTCTTTTTGATACAATGTCCCGGCAGTTTCAACAACAGACCAAATTGGTAGGTCAGTAGAAATAATTGATAAGCACACGGGCTTGCGGTGATGGGTCAGCATGGGAGCGATAAGGGCTAAAAGCTACTAAACAAAATGAAATGAACACTAGGAGTCTAATGGTCGGGGTAAGAAACTAAATAGTAAAACAGGTTTAATATTAACTGAATTCGCTGGTTGGTTAAGCTACACAAATTAGGATAGAAACAAGTACGATGCAAACCCAGACAGCAAAAACAGCAGTTTTTCTAGAAAGAGCTAATTTGTAATTAAAGCTTGTAAATATTCTAAAGCTATAGACCCAAAACAGTGGGAGTCTTTAAATAGATGCAAAAAAACCTTCTTGTGGGGACTGACCGTAAGTAGGTCGGTGTGAATATTTATCATTAACCCTCTTTTGTCACTCTAGGCAGAGGAAAAATAGAAATGAGGTATATTGAAGTTTTGCAAAATTGGGCGAGTCAGAT
>NZ_JACKZU010000693.1:0-1427 GCF_014222165.1 Nostoc sp. 2RC | reverse complement strand
CATCTCCCCAGTCTCCAGTCCCCTATTTAGAAAGTGTCTCTATAATAGGACGGACTAACCAATTAAAACCAACTTTAAGCTGATGATCTAAAGTTGGCAACCTATATAAATAAGCAAGACGACGACCGATGTATGCCAAAGACCCATCTAGTTTGATTCCTAAGCCAGCGAGGGTAGCGTTGTCTTTCCCCAATGCCATCATTTCCCCTAAGTTTTGATAGTGGAAGGGAAGTAAAGGACGATTGGTAAGAGAAGCCCACACATTCCAAGCAACGTAATCAGCTTGTTGGAAAGCTGCTTGGGCGGTGGCGGGTACTTGTTGTCCTTCTGCGTCGTGACAGTCTGCTAAATCTCCCAAGGCAAAGATTTCTGGATGCTCAAAGACTTGTAGGTTAGATGTGGTGGTGATTTGACCGCGCTGATTTTGCTTGAGGGGAAGGGATTTTACCACTGGTGCAACTCGAACTCCCACTGTCCAAATTACTAATTCGACGGGAATTGTGTCTACTTGATTTTTATATTCTAGGGAGATGGTATCTTGCTCGATGGATTCGACTTTGGTTTCTAAATCGAGAAACACGCCACGTGCATCTAAAGCTTTTTTGGCTGCTTCCCGGTTAAATTCTGGGGAAGTTCGCAAGATTTGGTCGGCAATTTCAATGATGCGAAAGCGTCCTCTCTCGCCTAGCCTGTCGGCTAACTTACAAGCTAACTCTACGCCACTGTAACCAGCCCCGACGATCGCCACTCGAATTTTATCAGCATCGGATTCTTCTAAAAATCGCAGTCGTTCTTCTAAACGATAGGCGTCGGAAATTGTGCGGAATGTGTAGGCGTAGGCTGCTGCACCAGGTACTAAATCTAGTGGTGTTTCTCCTCCTAGCGCCAGCACTAATCGTTCGTAGGGGATTTGTGGCCCTTCGTGTAAGTTTACCCGCCGCTGGTCGATGTCAATTCCAGATACCACTCCTTGATAAAAACGTATCCCTGTACCTTGTAAAAGTTCTTCAAATGGTGGGGCAATTTCCCAGGTTTGCAGTTCGCCAGTGAGTAATTCGTAGAGTAAGGGGGAAAATAGAAAGCGATCGCTTTGATCTACCAAAACAATTTCCGGTTTTTGTGTAGATTCCCAAGGTAACTGGCTTAAACGCAAGGCTGTGTAGAGACCACCGAAGCCTCCACCAAGGATGCAGATTCTAGAAGTTTGTTGAGTCATCGATTCTATGGGACGGTCAATATTAGCAGGGCGACTAACTTAAGTGTAATGATTTCTTTAGTGCGATCGCCATCAGCCAATAGTCAACAATCAACAGTCAACAGTCAACAATATCAATGAAATATTTTGTTATGCCAATTTGAAAAAATAATGCAACACATAGACAAGACCCCTCCCCAACCCTCCCCTTGGCAAGGGGAGGGTGCCGTCA
>NZ_JACKZU010000692.1:0-1433 GCF_014222165.1 Nostoc sp. 2RC | reverse complement strand
CCCTTTCCCCTTCCCCTTTTCCCCGACTTCTGATAGAAGTCTCTTCCCCACCTAATGCCAAATTACCAATTTAAAACTTAAAATTAAAAATCTCAAATTAGAAAATTATGCCCTACGAACAGTTAGAAATTACTACACCAGCACCCGTTTTATCTTGGGCGAATCACCCTTTGGGGCCAGAAGAAACTAAGATGGCAAAAAATGTGGCATCGCTGCCATTTGTATTTAAACACCTAGCTTTAATGCCAGATGTTCATTTAGGTAAAGGTGCTTTAGTTGGTTCTGTAATAGCCACCAAAGAAGCGATTATACCTGCTGCTGTCGGGGTAGATGTGGGTTGTGGTATGGGTGCTATCAAAACCCCATTTACTGGCGAACAATTGGAAGGTAAACTCAAAAAAATCCGTTTGGATATTGAAGCAGCAATTCCTACAGGATTCAACGAAAACAAAGACGTTGAAAAACCTGTTACTAATTGGCAAGGTTGGAATGATTTTAAAGATTTGCATCGCGGCGTGCAAGACCTCCAAAGCAAAGCAATGAAACAAATGGGTTCTCTGGGTGGAGGAAATCATTTTATTGAAGTGTGCCTCGATACAGAGAATCAAGTTTGGTTAATGCTGCATTCTGGTTCGCGCCACATTGGCAATAATCTCGCTCAGTGTCACATTAACACAGCCAAGGAATTAGCCAAGATGGCGGGTGAGAAATTACCCGATCCCGATTTGGCTTACTTTGTGGCTGGTACGCCAGAATTCCAAGCATACTGGCACGATTTACAATGGGCGCAAGATTACGCCCGTGTGAACCGCGATGTGATGATGGCGCGTTTTAAGCACATAGTCGAGAAACATCTCGCAGGTGGAAAAGCAACTAAACCTTTATTGCAGGTGAATTGTCATCACAATTACGCTGAAAAAGAAGTGCATTTTGACGAGGATGTGTATGTTACTCGTAAAGGTGCAGTACGCGCCCAAACAGAAGATTATGGGATTATTCCTGGTTCAATGGGGGCAAAGTCTTTCATTGTTAAAGGTAAAGGTAATGCCCACAGTTTTTGTTCTTGCTCCCACGGTGCTGGTCGGTTATTGTCTAGAAATAAAGCCAAAAATGTCTACACTCTTGATGATTTAATTGAGCAAACTCAAGGTGTAGAATGCCGCAAAGATGCTGGCGTTTTAGATGAAATTCCCGGTGCTTATAAACCAATAGAACAAGTGATGGCAAATCAAGCAGATTTGGTGGAAGTTGTGGCAACTCTGAAACAAGTTATGTGTGTCAAAGGTTAAATTCAGGGTAAGCTAATACACGCTGAAAAAGCATAACTACTTGTGGTAGCAATACTGCTCGGTTAAGGATTTTAAACTGGAATTTGGTTTGGGGAAAAGGTGAGCCAGCGCGGTCTTGGGGGTTTCCCCCATGAGCGACTGGCG
>NZ_JACKZU010000691.1:0-1440 GCF_014222165.1 Nostoc sp. 2RC | reverse complement strand
GTTATCTAATATAAGCTAGAAGACTCCCGCTACACCGTTCGCATAGCGTTCCGCAGGAAAGGTTAGCGGGATGATGAATAGCGGTCAAAAACGAAACACCCTCTTAGACGATATTTCGTGCAACGAAATTAGTATAAGAGGGTAGTTGAGTTTTTGACAACTATTTGGTATTCTAACTAATAGAAATTAAGTAAAAACATGATAGTCTACGAAGCAAAAACACAAGCAACAAAAGAGCAGTTACTCAAGATAAATGAAGTCTTGAGAACTGCTCTTTTTGTGCGTAATTCTTGCTTGCGCTACTGGTTAGATGGTCATGCAAAAACTGGATTTGACTTAAATAAGTACACAAAGGTTTTGTCAGACAATCCTGACTTTCCTTGGGTATCAAAATTGAACTCAACAGCAAGACAATCTTCTGCTGAACGAGTGTGGTCAGCAATTTCAAGATTCTTTGATAATTGCAAAAAGAAGATTCCGGGCAAAAAGGGATTCCCGAAGTTTCGGAGATTTCAAACTAGATTATCTGTTGAATACAAGCAAAGTGGATGGTCACTTTCAGAGTGCCGTCAATTCATTACATTCACTGATAAATTTGGTGTAGGAACGATGAAATTGATGGGAACTCGTGACCTGAATTTCTATCAGATAAGTCAGATAAAACGGGTAAGAATTGTCCGACGTGTTGATGGACTATATATTCAATTTTGTATTGACCACGACAGGAAAGAGCAATTACAATCCACGGGGAAAAGTTTAGGTATCGATCTGGGATTGACTCATTTTCTAACTGACTCTGATGGCAACAAGGTTGACAATCCTAGATATCTAAGAAAATCTGAAAAAGCATTAAAAAAGGCACAACGAAGATTGTCTAGTTGTGCCAAAGGATCTAAAAATCGTGCTAAAGCGCGAAATCGACTTGGAAGAAAACACCTCAAAGTTGTACGCCAGCGTAAAGATTGGGCAGCGAAATTAGCTCAATGCGTGGTGAAGTCGGCAGACATCGTGGCGTATGAAGACTTGAAAGTGCGAAATATGGTAAAAAATCGCCATCTTGCAAAGAGTATTTCAGATGCAAGTTGGTCGATTTTTACCAATTGGTTAGGATATTTTGGTAAAGTATATGGGCGATTTGTGGTTGCTGTGCCTCCGCACAATACAACTATTAATTGCAGTAATTGTGGGCATCCAGTACACAAAACTTTGAGTACGAGAACTCATGTTTGTCCTGCTTGCTCGTATACAGATTGTCGTGATGTCAATGCTTCCAAAAATATCCTTGACCGAGGATTAGAATTGATTAAAAATACCGTTGGGCAGACGGAAATTTCTTACGCCTCTGGAGAGTCCGATCCCTGTTCTCGGAAGGTCACTTCTAAGAATAAATCGTCTCATCGAAAGAGGAAAAACCAACAGTAATGTTGGAATCTCCCGCTA
>NZ_JACKZU010000690.1:0-1442 GCF_014222165.1 Nostoc sp. 2RC | reverse complement strand
TTTTTGTATTTACTACGATCTAAATTTTAGGTGTCTTCTAAAATTGCACCGTATGATTGACGTATATTTCCACTTCTTTACCTGCTGGCAAAAACCAAATGTTAGTTTTTTGTAGCATTTGGGTAATTGCTTGTTGATTGCGTTGTGCAATTTGGGGAACTAAATAATTAAAACCACCTTCTAGAATTCCTGCTGCAATGTTGCGTTTGTTGTAATTAGTAAGTATTTGAGGATTATTATTAATATCACGATATTGATATGTAGTATCGCTCCGATTGAGTAATTCTGCGGCTTTGTTAATACCTGCCATCACGAACAATCCCGCATCCATTGAGAATTGGTGGAATTAACACCAAATTGAGGAGTAAGATAAACTTCACCGTAACTACCAAATTTTGCTAAGTTAGCCCATTCCTGGAGAAGGTCGGGTGGAGATGGTTTAGTATCTGAGTTCGCCACGGAAGATGGAAGTACTTGTGGTAAAGCAGCTGTAGAGTTTTGTGGAGGAGTTACTCGTTGAGAGTGGGGGTTTTGAATTGGGCGTGCAATTATCACTGTTCTAGGCACATAAACTGTTCGTACAGGCGTTGATATTCTGGCTTTAGAAGCAGTTGAATATTTACTTTGCTCAACTTTAACTTTAGAAACAGGTGTTGCTGCAATTCTCAGGTTTTGTTGAGCTTCTATTATTGTCTGTGCTTGTTCTGCAAGGGCTAATTTAGTTTTGAGGGTCTCTATTTCTTCCTCTAAACTTTCTTCGCGAGATGGAATTGGTGGTGATGGGATTACTAAGTCAACTGTCTTAGTTCTTGGCTTTTGATTTTTGTAACTGATTAAGTGTGATAAAAAGCCACCAACTAACATAATTATCACTAAAGTCACACCACCTACTAAGACCAACTTAGCAAAGGGATTAGATGAAAACGGTTCATTAGTTACAACTGTTTCTAATTCTGGAGATTCTAATTGCAAGGGAACTGAATCTTCTGGAATTCCTCTAATATCAATAGTTTTTTCTTCTTCAAGTCCAACTAATCTTGCCATTTTCGATTCAAATTCCGAAGCATCTTCTGAGGAAAAAGAATTAGAGTCCATATAATGGCACTAAGATAAACGGCAACTTGTATTTTCCCAGCAATTTTTTATCACTAGAATAACTTTAATCTATGCTTTTTTTGAAAAAACCTTTCTCAAAAAAATAGTGATTTCTATTGAGTTTATACTTACAAATATTAGATTAAAAAATGAATTGTAGTAACCATATTTTTAGACGTAAGGTTCTTAGTTACGTCTCAAATATATCTATTTAATAGCATTTCACGTTATGAGGTAGGACTTATAGCAGGCAATAGACAATAGAGAAAGAAAGTCTCTTGGTGTCTGGGTTTGACTGTCAATTTATGTCCTAATACCGATTCAAAAAATGTTTGCGACAGATACCC
>NZ_JACKZU010000689.1:0-1458 GCF_014222165.1 Nostoc sp. 2RC | reverse complement strand
CATCTTCCCATCTCCCCTAACCCCTAGCCCAACTTTGGAAGATCCCTTTAAATCTCTTAAAAACATGGTTAGGGATCAAGCTTATCATGCCAGATTGCAAAACCTAACAAAACATCAACTTTAGTAAACTCAGGGTTCCAACTGAAAAACTTAGTGATAAGTTAAATAGTAGGACACCAAATAAAACAAAACCAAACAAAAAGGGCAAATGACCAGTGTCTCCTGTCATCAACCCAAGTAAACTTCAGCATCTCAATATACAAGTGGCGAAAAGTCTAATTGTAAAAGATAATGCCAAATCCCAAAACGGAAAAACGTAGAAATGCGAAGTTTGCCAATTAGTCCACCTTAGTTATTAACCTTCTGTTAGTTAATTTAGTTTAACAATTTGAAACCTGTAAACTCGATAAAACCTGGTCACCCTCGACCAGGTTTTTGGTTTTTTATAGAAAATCAATTCACAAAAAACCAGACATTTAAATCGGTTAAAGGGGAAAGGGGAAAGGGGAAAGGGAAACCCACTCTTCAAAGGGCTTCGCCTCTCAAAACAAATATGCAGTTTAAAGTGGGCTTTATACTTACAACTAAAGTTATTTATCTTACTGTTCTCCGGGTGAACGAAATTTTGTGTGGGATTTCTAGCTAAGTATCCAAAAAATTACCCTCCACACTCCCCACACTCCCCACACTTCCCACACTCCCCACACCTTTTTTCGCTCACCCCTGTTCCCCTAACCCTATTCCCTGTTCCCTATCCTGTAAATAAAATAGTAGTTCTCGTTACATACAATCATTAAAAACGCGGATAACATTGAAAAAACCTCATACTAGAAACTAAATGATGGAAAGCTGTTTATAGCAATCCTATTTCAGTTGTGAAAAATATCGGTGTTGACTGTTGACAGTTCACTGTCAAAGGTTAACAGTCAACAACCCTAACATGTAAGATTTCACAAACTATTTGGGATTGCTATATGTTTATATTCTCCAAGCAGCTATCTTGATGACGGTTCTTTTCTCAGTAATTGTCCTGGAGTGCATAGAAAATAATTACATTTTGTCTAAAGTATTAGGCAAAAAAACTGTACCACAGGCTGAGGTTTGACTTGACAAAAGTTTGCCATTATGCTTTCTAGCTACAAGTAAAGGAGTTTGCAATGCACCGACAAATGTGCTGGTTACCTAAGTCTGGTGGCGACGGGGAGAAAATCTTATTTTTGCAGACAGAACCCGGCAAAGCTTGGCGTCCTTACACAGCTTTTGGGCATATTGCAGTCCCAGATTATCCCATACCAGGTGGTTCTAAAGGTTGGGCAACTTATCAAAAACTTTTGAAAGCAGGTTGGACACTAGTACCTAGCGCACGTGCAAACGAATTTGGTAACAGTAGCTACGTAGAATCAAATAATTTTTGAATTTGGGCATTGGGCAAGCGGGGAGTGTGGGGGGTGTGGGAGG
>NZ_JACKZU010000688.1:0-1459 GCF_014222165.1 Nostoc sp. 2RC | reverse complement strand
GATGGGGGGATGGGGAGATGGGGAGACAAGGGAGACAAATTCCTCTGTCAACAGTCAACAGTCAACAGCAACACCCCTAATTCCCAACTTTCACGAAGAAACAACGTTCAAATGGGGAATATGAGATAAATACTTGGAGGCGATAACCCGATTGCGTCCAGTAGTTTTTGCTTGTAGTAGGCATTGATCGGCACGATTGAGCAGACTTTCTCCTTGGTCGTCGTCTTCAGCTTCTAAGGAGGCTGTGCCTAAACTAATGGTGATGTTAATTGTCAGTTTATTATTGATGGCAAATGGTTCGTCGCTGACTATGCGATTGAGACGACGGGCTACAATTAATGCTTCGTCGCCAGTGGTGTTTGCTAGAAGAATTACAAATTCTTCACCACCGTAGCGAAATGCGGTGTCTTGAAAACGCAGGTTGTGTCGTAGACGCTGACATAATAGCTGCAAAAGGCGATCGCCAACTAAATGTCCGTAAGTGTCGTTAACTTTTTTGAAGTGATCTATATCTAAAATAATCAAACTCAGGGAAGTTTTCTGAGTTCTAGCTTTTTTAATTTGCCTGGGTAAATCCCATTCTAAAGCACGGCGATTATTTAATTCTGTTAATGAATCAGCTAAGGCGATGGCTGATAATAAATCATTTGTACGAATCAAATCTCGGTATTTTTGCGCTTTCCGCAAGCCAACGGTTAATTGGGCCAGTATTAACCCATGATTGGCGGTCAATTCTGCCAAGTTTTCCTCTGTTTGTTCATCAATCAGATGCCAGATATAAGCATCAGCTCCTTGCTTTAACATTGCAGTAGTCATTTCTAATTCCCTGTGCCAACCGTATTTTTTTCTCTCATCGATCTGTTGGCGACGGTCTTCACAGAAAATACAGTAAATCCATGATAGCTTTGTCTGGTCTTTCAACCAACTGCACAATTTCATACTGCCATCTAAGCTACCCTGTACAAGTATGATGTCGGGGGGTGTCATTTGAATGTAGGACACCGCCTGATTGAGATTATCGATAACTTTTACATTAAAGGCGATCGCATAACGTATCCGATCTGGAAGTGTGTTGCAGAAATTGTTATTTCCAAAAACCAAAATGGAAATATTCATTGCTTTTTTACAGTATTTAAATTTTCAGAAGACAGATTAAATTAAAATTTGTTGTTCTTGTCGTTTAATAATAAATTGACCGGATCGGACAACAATAGAAATTCCAAAACTTCAATCAATTAAGAAGTGACAATAGTTTGTAACCCATAACTCGAACTCAGGTAATTTGGTTTTGAATTTGAGCTTTTTATTTTTTAAGTAGCCTTTCGGCTCACTTATGTTTCTTGTTATATGTGTTTTTAACGCTAAATTTAAAAAATACCTTCAATTTTAATATCCTCTTAACAGTGTGTATTTATTAGTACGATTGCTGAAATTTAAATTTATACTAACTAATTTCTAC
>NZ_JACKZU010000070.1:0-25691 GCF_014222165.1 Nostoc sp. 2RC | reverse complement strand
CGTCCCCGGCTATCCCCATTCCCATTTTCTATGCCAAGTGCATCTTCAAAACGCTACGGGGTGCTTTACGAACTCTGGCTAAAACGGTTTCTTTGCCTAAACGCTGGCAAGCTTCATACCGATGGCAACCAGAAAAGCCATAATATTGTCCATCTACTTCTAGGACATCTATCGGTTCTTGCTGCCCAATCTCCGCAATCGATTCCATTAAGGTTTTTACTTTATCTGGATCGTTTGTACGGGGCAACGGGCGTTTAATCTGATTTAATGGAATTTCTTGGACTCTAACCATAAGGAGTTTATCAACTAATTCTGTTTTGTACCTTTTATTAAATCATAATCGTTATGACTTTGTTTTGCAACTGATATTTATTTGGGGCAAAACTGGTAATGGTATCATTGGAGCACTCATGCGACAAAAAGACCGGGTAACAAAGCAATTGGAAAATCAGCTCCAACGCCGCATTCCAGGGCAGAATCAGGTAGCTATGAAATTTTCCTTTTGGCGTTTTTCCTATACTCTGGTGGCGACATTTAGCTTATTGGGGCTAACTGGGGCATCGGGGCCTGAGAGCAATATTCGGGATGTGGAACTGAAAATTGGGATTGTGCAGCGATTTGGTGCCGAACCCACAGCGAAACTGCAATTGGAAGCGACAAAGGGCGATCGCTTAAAGCTAAAATTTCAAACGGGTAACAAGCAGCAAGTTGTGGTTACCAATAAGCCTGTGAAGTTGGAAACACAGATGCAAACTCTACCCCAGCCAGCAGTAGAAGAAGTGGTGGTCTTGGGTACATACCGCACCTTTGAAACTGCGGAGGACAGTGCAAAAAAATGGCGCTCCCAAGGAATGGAAGTGGAAATAGCCCAGCCAGAACGCTGGCAGGTTTGGGCGAAACGCGACGTTTACAGCACTCCTTTATTGCGACGCATATTGTTGCAGAACATCCAAGCTACTAATCAAGAAAAAGCATATCTTGATACCAAAATTTTGAAACAAGTGCCGCGAGTGACTTGGGTAGTGGATGGTAAGCACTACAACCCCAATGAGTTAGAAATTAGCACCGAGAAAAACTTGATTCGGGTAAATAAAAGCGATAAACCAGAGAATGCTCGTCTCTATGCAGGACGGCTAAATTTACAACCAAACGCTTATGGTACATACACTTTAGTTAACCAAGTACCCTTAGAAACTTATTTACGTGGGGTTGTGCCTTATGAAATAGGTACTAATGCACCAACAGCAGCCTTAGAAGCGCAAACAATTCTGGCTCGTACTTATGCCTTGAGAAATTTACGTAGGTTTGCCGCAGATAACTATCAGTTGTGTGCTGATACACACTGCCAAGTTTATTATGGATTGAATGGAGCAGCAGCCAAAACAGACCAAGCGATCGCTGCAACTAGGGGTAAAGTACTAACTTATAAAAACGAACTAATAGACGCTTTGTATTCTTCCACCACTGGTGGTGTCACCGCCTCCTTCAGTGATGTCTGGAATGGTGAGGATCGTCCTTATCTGCGTCCTGTAGTTGATGCTGCTACTAATCTTTGGAACTTATCAAAGCAAAGTTTAGCCGATGAAAAGAACTTCCAAAAATTTATTAACATACAGCAAGGTTTTAATGAAAGCAAGTGGAACGTGTTTCGTTGGCGCAGAGAAACCCGTTTAGAGGACATTATCAAGGATTTACAGAAATTTTTGCTTTCTAAAAATAGCCCTCATGCCAAATTTAAGACAATTCAAGCTATGGCTGTGGTGAAACGAAGCGAGAGTGGACGCATCCTCGAACTCGCAGTCAAAACTGATATAAGTACCTTTACTCTTCATAAAGACGAGGTTCGCAGTGCTTTTGCTGCTCCCACAAGTACACTTTTTTATATAGAACCTTTAAACAAAGGTAAACCAGAACTATGGGGATACGCCTTTATTGGTGGTGGATTAGGACATGGAGTCGGCTTGAGTCAAACTGGCGCTCAAAATTTAGCTAAACTCGGTTGGCCGAATCAGAAAATTCTGCAATTTTACTATCCTGGTACTGAGATTAAAATTCTCACTCCAGAAATTAAGCTGTAAAGTGAATTAGGGAACTGCAAAAAATAAATTATTCCGTTTTCAGGGTTGACTGTTGACTGTTGTAAGGAGTGGGGTCGGGGAAAATTCACCAAGTTTTACGCATTTATACAGTTAAGTACTGTATAATAGAACATTGCTATTGGCGGGGTTGGAGCAATACGCATATTAATAAAGCAGGAACATAACGTTGATTGTGTTCCTGCTTTGTTTAAGATTAGGCTTTTCGTCAAACTATCATGAGAAAGGACACATACTATCAGGAGAATATTTCTCCCAATTTCGTTGCTTGTATTATTTGAACATCAGTAACTCTTGCAAGAGATTTATTGTTGAAAGGCCTAATTCTTAATAGAGTTCTTCTTCTTTGTGAGTTTCGATTGTGACATCAGAGGTTGGGTAAGCAACACAAGTGAGTACGTATCCAGCTTCTATTTGATCGTCATCTAAAAATGACTGATCGCTTTGATCGACGCTGCCTGATACGAGTTTACCTGCACAGGTGGAGCAAGCACCAGCACGGCAAGAGTAGGGTAAGTCAAGACCAGCTTCTTCAGCAGCGTCTAAGATATATGTATCATCATCAACATCAATGACTTTGTTTAGCCCTTCAGCTTCGTTTACCAGTGTGACCTTATAAGTTGCCATCAGGTAATCCTCTCTTTTTGAAACGGCAGTATAAGTTATGCTAAAGCAAATACCACGGTCGATCTCATAGGATTAGCCGCCCTTTAATATTTGCTTCAATTCTGATACTACGAGAAAAATTAGACTATGTAACTTTAAATTGACCGCGATTAGTAATGAAATTTAGTTACTTCCTACGAATAAGTTTTGTTTATATATTCTTGAGTCTAGTCAGGGTGTGATGGGGCATTGGGCATTGGGCACTTGTACTGAGCGTAGCCGTTGGTGCAGCCTCTCGCAGAGAAGTATTGGGCATTGGGCAGGGAAGAATAAATAACAAATCCCCAGTCATCACTCATCACTCAACAGTCATTAGAGGATAAAAACCAGAACTAGTGAGGATCGTGTATAATTCAGAAGCAACTTTGGAAAAAGCAAGAGTGCGTGTAGGTTTAGTAGGTACTGGATATGCAGCAAAGTTTCGGGCTGAGGCGTTGCTGAATGATGAGCGAATGCAGGAACGGCGAGCTGCACGATCGCACTTAGTCGCTGTTGTTGGTCATAACCCAGAAAAAACCCAAAGCTTTGCTAGAGAGTACGAAATTGTAGCTTTGAGTTCTTGGAAAGAGCTAGTAGAACGCCAAGATATAGATTTAGTGGTGATTTCCACTGTGAATCGCGATCATGGTGAGATTGCTCGTGCAGCACTTACCAACGGTAAACATGTTATTGTCGAGTATCCACTGTCGTTGGATGTGGTAGAAGCTGAAGAACTGATTGCCTTGGCTAAAGCTCAACACAAACTTTTGCACGTGGAACACCTGGAACTTTTGGGTGGCGTGCATCAAGCTTTGAAGCAAAATTTAGCCAAAATTGGTGAAGTATTTTATGTCCGCTATAGCACCGTCAATCCCCAGAATCCTGCACCCAGGAAATGGACTTATAATCATGAGCTTTTCGGTTTTCCGTTAATTGGTGCCTTGTCGCGCCTACATCGTCTAACTGATTTGTTTGGTAAAGTATTTAGTGTTAACTGTCACCAGCGATATTGGGAAACAGAATCAGAATATTATCAAGCCTGTTTATGCACTAGTCAACTGTGCTTTACCAGTGGACTTTTAGCCCAAGTAGTCTATGCCAAAGGCGAAACTGTTTGGCAGTCAGAACGCAAGTTTGAAGTTCACGGTGAAAAGGGTGCTTTAATTTTGGATGGTGACACAGGAGCTTTCATCCAGCCAGGGGAAACAACACCTATAGAGATTGGCCCCCGTCGGGGTTTGTTCGCCAAAGACACAATTATGGTGTTAGACCATCTTTTTGATGGCACTCCTTTGTACGTGACCCCAGAAGAAAGTTTGTATACCCTCAAAGTTGCTGATGCTGCCCAAAGAGCTGCACTGTCAGGGTTAACTATATATATGAAAGATGTTTAGATTAACATGAAAACCGAATTTATTGTTATATTATCCCAACGAGAATTAGACAAAATGCGTCAAGCAGGACGCTTAGCAGCCAAGCTTCTCAAACATCTCGAACCAATGGTAAAGCCAGGGGTTAGCACTCTAGAACTTAATGATGAAGCCGAACGTTGGACGCAAGCGCATGGAGCAAAAAGCGCACCCCTTGGTTATAAAGGTTATCCCAAGTCAATTTGCACTAGTGTAAATGAGGTGATCTGTCACGGTATTCCTAATGGCAAGCAAATCCTCAAGGACGGTGACATCATTAATATTGATGTGACGCCCATTGTTGAAGGTTATCATGGCGATACATCCAAGACATTCTTTGTTGGTACTCCATCCCCAGTAGCGAAAAAGCTGGTGGAGGTGACAGAAAAGTGTTTGCGTTTGGGCATTGCGGAAGTCAAACCAGGGGCACGCATTGGCGACATTGGTGCAGCTATTCAAGAGTATGCCGAAGCACAAGGTTTTTCTGTGGTGCGGGATTTTGTGGGACACGGCATCAGTAATATTTTTCACACTGCGCCGGATATTCCCCACTATGGCACGCGGGGTAAAGGCAAGCGACTCAGACCAGGGATGGTTTTTACCATTGAGCCAATGATTAACGAAGGGACTCACGAAGTTGAAGTTCTCAGTGATAAGTGGACTGCTGTAACGCGCGATCGCAAGCTTTCTGCCCAATTTGAGCATACCTTAGCTGTGACTGAAGATGGCGTTGAAATTCTTACTCTACCTGAAGGCGAGAATTACTGGGGGGTTGATGGTTGACGGTTGACGGTTGACTGAGCATCTCCTAGCCCTTTAGATGAAAAATGCTGTAATTCATGATTCAAATTCTGGCTGCGGAGAACAGTGACGAGGTACGGATAATATTTTGAAACGCATACCGCCAAAGGCTGAACCCGCAGGGTAGGGACGCGGAGTAAGGTGCAGCGAAAAGTTTCGATCCAAGGAAGCCTTATACCGATTCAAAAAATGTTTGCGACAGATACCCCACCCGCCTGACGGCACCCTCCCCTTGCCAAGGGGAGGGTTGGGGAGGGGTCTTGTCTATGTGTTGCATTATTTTTTCAAATTGGTATTAGATCCGAACTTTTCAAGACAGCCCAGATGAAAACATTTTTCATCACCATATATGTAAGTAGTTATTATGTGTTGTCTGTTCCCTGTACCCTGTTCCCTGTTTTCTACTTACAAATCATAGGTACACAGAGATTTGTATCTCAGCAGACTAGGAAACGCTAAACTATCGTCCCAATTTATTGGGAATACCTTCACAACCACCAGGAATAGTGGCTCTGGTTGCTTCGCCACCCCAAGCACAACAGTAGTATTTAACGGAATCAGACATTCTTTGCACGTCGGTGAAATCGGCTCTTTCCACCACAGCGCCAGTTTGTTCGCCTGTTTGATAATCTGGTGGTTCGGTGCGACTGCGGGGTGATGCTTTATCTACTACACCGTAGAATAGACGAACTCCGTTAAAGTCTGCACCAGTAAGATTAGCTTCATATAAAATTGTGCGGGAGAGGTTGGCTTTTACTAAGTCACAGCCAACTAGATTAGCGCGGACAAGATTAGCTTCGCTGAGGTCAGTCCAACGCAAATCGGTACCAGAAAGGTCGGCTGCTGCAAGCATTACCCCTAAATCGATGACACGTACACCTTCTACACGGTCTTCTGCGTAACCACCGATACCATCGAGAATAGCTCTACCTAATCGACTGTCCCGTTTTAGGGGTGATAACAGCTTGGAACGAGAGAGAAAGCGGAGAATTTTGGCTTTACCACTGCCATCAACACTACTTAAAATTGCCGCAGTGCGTCCTTCTGCGATCGCTCTTTCTTGAGGCCAATCTTCTAGTAATCCTTCTTCATCTAATACTAAGTCGGAAACGCCTTGGAAATAGGAATCAATCGTTTGCTGCTGGGTGATAATATTTTGCTGGACTGTTAAGAGATTTTGTTGAATTGTCAGGTCTTTGGAAATTACGTATTGTCGCCAAGCTACGTAAACGGCAATGATGGCGATCAAAATTTGCCCTAAAGCCCCAAACCATTCAGCTAAGCTACCAGAAGTTTCCCAGTTAATCTGGCGTCCTACAGCAAGTAAGCGATGGCCGATACCTGTAAACCGAATCAAGCCGATGATGGCGATTATTAGCCCGAAAAACCCGACAAATAGTGTCCGTTCTATAGGTGAAAACCACTCCTCGAAAACCTCTAGCAACCAAGGCAATAATATTGCTAGGGATAACAGCAAAGTTAGCAGGGTTCCCACAAGACCGACAATCCAGTTATTGAGAAGAATACCCAGAAAAATTGCGGCGATCGCCACAAACATCAGCAGCAATGCTCTAGGTTTGACTGTGAATTGCTTGGCTAGGGATTGTCTAAAGCCAGAACGAGCTTGTTTAAGAGCTGTAGTGTGTTGCGGAGATTGTAAAGACGAAATAGCCGCTAGCGCTTGTTGTGTGGCTAGTGCTTCCGAGGTGAGATGATTTTCGGTTGCACCAGTGTCAAAGTCATCTGGCTGCAAGTTATGTTCGGGGATAGGTTCTGGGGTTGGTAGATTTGAGGAATTCGATTCATTCGTCATGTTTTCTATTTTGCCCCAGCAGACTCAGTTCCACATCTGTTTTATCAGAAATTGGACGCAGTTATAGCTAGCGGTGTGAAGTTTACATTTGGTTACACAGTTGAATAGCGATCGCTCCACTGCTCATGTTATCAGTAAGCGACATTTTTTTGTTACAAATATTAACGCAGGTCAAATCTATTAAAATAAAAACTATTGCCTCTATTAACAATTAATATTATGAATATTCAAGAAGCTTTTAATAACTCTGCCGCAGATTACGATCAATTGCGTCGTATTTTAATACCCTGTTTTGATGATTTTTATAAAACAGCAGTTGAAATTATTCCAAATAATCGCTCGGCATCACTGAAAATTTTAGATTTGGGTGCTGGTACTGGACTCTACTCAGGTATGGTTCAATCAGTCTTTCCTAATGCCGAATTTACCTTACTGGATTTAGCTTTTGAGATGCTGGAAAAAGCTCAGTTGCGATTTAATAAGATGGGAAAATTTCCCCGAATTTTAATTGGTAACTATGTAGAAGTTGATTTGGGCGATTCCTACGATCTTGTTATATCAGCCTTATCCATTCACCATTTGCCAGATTCTGATAAGCAAAGTCTCTATCAAAAAATTTACAATATTCTCAATCCCGGAGGAATGTTTGTTAACGCCGATCAGGTATTGGGTAAAACTACTGATTTAGAAAAACTCTATCGTCAACACTGGCTGAATTCCGTACTTGCTTTGGGTATTTCACACGAGGATCTTAAGGCTGCACAAAAACGCATGGAATACGATTGTATGACACCCTTAGATGTTCAACTTCGTTGGTTAGAAGCCGCAGGGTTCCAAAATGTGGACTGCTGGTACAAAAATTTTAGCTTTACAGTATTTGGTGGGTATCGACCAATTTAGCTTTCAAAAGCTTGTTTAGAACTCATTAGGAATTATGCAACGCCGATATTGTCATTGCCACCGGAATGTCTACGTTAAAAATTGACTTTGACAAAGAATTAAGCCTGAACTGAACCGTATTGAGTTCTAATTTCCGAATTTTAGACTTCATTCAAATGTCTTCAATTATAGCTTTGATAAAATCTCCGGCAACAATTGACTTGGAACTTTCGATAAAGCCAGATTTTGTCCCTGTATCCCTAATTCATTATGAAAAGCCCGAATAGTTTTCACTATGTAAGCAAAGGTTGTTTGATAAGCTTCTGGTTGTTTACTCAATCCATTTAAAGCTTGTAAATGATGCTCTAATGCTATTTCTAAATGTTGAGAACGTGTTATTTTATCACCATTAAAAGACTTGTCGATTACTAGCTGATGGTGTGCCAATCCCAAATTATTATGAGAAGCAAGCAAATCAAAACTTAAAGGATTGCCGCTAAGTGAATGAGCCAAAGCTATGGCTTCTTCGTAAGCATCAATGCATAATTGGAGATATTTTTGTCGTGCTTCTTTAGTGGTTTGAGATAAATTTGCTAAATGCCAATAAGCTGTCCCTAAATTATTTTGCGTTGCAGCACAGGCACCAGGAACATTAGCTGGAGTGCGATATATCAAAGCTTCGTTATAAACATTAATAGCTTGTTGTAAATTTTCGGCGGGTTGTTCGTATTGTGCCAGATTCCAATAGGCAGTACCGATGTTGTTTTGAATCATGCCATATTTGAGTGGTTCCTCTTGGGGGTTGTAGTGTACGAGTGCTTGGTTGTAAGCTGCGATCGCTTTCTTTAAATGCACAATTGGTTGATTATATTGCCCTAAATGCCAGTAAGCAGTACCTAAATTATTTTGGCAGGCAGCATACTTTAATGAATCCATATCCGCTGTCCGGTAATTGAGGGCTTCGGTATAAGCTAAAACTGCTTGTTGCCAATTTTCAGCCGCATGAGAAAAACGAGCTAAATCACCATAAGCTGTCCCTAAATTATTTTGCACGCGAGCGTAAGTTTCCGTATGTGTTTCGGGTGAAATTGTATCTAACGCCAACTGATAAAATTCTATTGCTTGTTCTATATACGTTTGTCCCTCTTCAGAATTAGGTGGTGTGCGGGATAACATCCAATAAAGTGTACCCAAGTCATTCAAAATATCTGGGATTTGTGGTGAAGTTTCGTCGTAACTAATTGCTTCTTGATAAGCGATAATTGCCACCATCAAGTTTTCTAAAGTTGACTCTCCTTGCTCAATACGAAGACGGTATAAGTTACCCAAGCGATGATAAGCTTCTGCAAGAATTTCTCCAGAAACTTTCTGTACATGTAATTCTTCAATATCCAACAAAATTTGCTGTGGTTGCCAGCGTTCTTCTGAATCTTGAATAATCTTAGTGTTGATTGAAGCAAATACTAATTCCGTTAATTCGCTGCTAATATGAGACAAAGAAGACAGCAATTGCCCATCGTTTGCACTGCCAGATCTAGTAGCGGATTCTTGCTGTTGTGGCACAGTCTTTGATAAATCTACGATTGATGGCACTGCTTGTTGGCTTTTATCTAGCCTATTTTTTGATGTCTGTGCTGGAGAATCAGAATTATTCTCAAATTTTAATTCACTAACTGTTGGTTTAAGTTCTGCTTGACTAACAGATTCATCTAAAATTGAATGCTCAAGATTCCCCACATCCAAACTTCTAGAATTAGAAAGACGTTCTGGATAGCCTGAATTTTGAGTTGCTGGTGTTGGTTCCCCAGCAAAAACAAATACCCCAGTACGGCAACGCCAAAACTGTGGCGCTGATTGTTGTATAGCAGACAGCCAAGGACGCGGTACCCACAACACCAAGTTAGATTCTAAGAATCGACTAGACTCTTGAGTAGAGAAATATTGCTCGCTTAACCGGAGATAATGCAAAAATAAACGCTGTGTTGCCACTGGTTGCTTGGTCAGCTGCTCCACCCCTACAATCTGAAATGCTGGTATTGGAGAAGGTCTTCCTGGAGTATCTTTTGATGCTCCAACAATTGGCGGTGGATAATTGGCTAACCATTGATTAATTTGAGCGACAGGATTGGGATCGGTTAAATTTAAACGTAACGTCACTAATCGCGGATAAGCGGGAGTGCTATTTTCTTGGGCATTTGCTGGCTGATATAGCACTTGTCCCACAGGATAAGCCAATGTAGAATGCAAACGTGCTGCTACTTGGTTTCTCAAGTGTAAATCATCACATACAGCCAAGAAAAGTTGTCGCCGTAAACCAAGACTCAAAGCAAGTTTTAAGCGCTGGTAAACTTGCCGATTCCAAGTAAAATTATCGTTGTGTGCAGTATCATTCACGCTCATGGCGGCTATAGAGCCAAAATGCAGTGTACATCATCTTTGTGGGTGCATCGAAGTCAAATAAAAATTTGATGATGAAAGTGATTTGGAAGTAGATCTTCTGCTGCTAAGGATAATAGGGATTTGGGATTTTGCGAAAAGTTTGTAGACACTTGTGTAGTTTTCCCCAGGGTGCAGAGATTTCCTTCATAGTTCTGAAGGGTCTTGCAGTGGGGAGCGGAGCTTTTGAAGAAGAATTTTCGATTAAAAGCCTTAATTATATATTGGAACTCCAGACAAGACTATTTTAGGGCTTACCCACTGAAGCTTGAAACACAGATTCTCCCTAAACCCTTCTTAAACGGGACTTACGCAAAAATAACGTAATTTCGTCATTACAAACGATAGCGTGGTAATCCCCCCTGACGCGGGGATTGCTTCCCTACACTGCGTTTCGGTCGCAATGACAATATCGGCGTTGCGTAAGTCCTGTTAAAAAGACAACAATTTCTAAAGCCCGCATCTGGGTTTGAGGATTCAAGTGCGTAAGTCCTGCCCCAGTCAACAGTCATCAGTCAACAGTCAACGCTTCCTGTTTCCCCAATGACTAATAAAAAAACAGGTTCCATTTTTAATAGGAACCTGAAAAACCACAAAAATGAAATTTTATTAAAATGTTTTACATTCAACCGTTTTAGGAAACTAAGAAAGCGACTGAAATCAAGCCACCAACCAAAGCAATAGCAGCTATTCCTAGTAAGATATAGGTTCGTTTTTGCCCTTCTGTAGGAGGTTGTGCTTGATAAATCTTTGGTTCTTTAGCAAAATTGTTCAGGCGACCGCCTTCTTCGGTTGTGTAAGGCATGAATTATTTCCTTTATATTTATTCTTCATTTAATGTTACATAAATTATAGAACCGCCCGAAAATTGATAGACAAATCGTTACATTTATCGGTATGGGAGATGAGGGGCAGGGGAAAAGGTTAAAGGGAAAAGGTTAAAGGGAAAAGGGAAAAGGAATAAATTTAATCTTTCCCCTTTCCCCCTTACCCTTTCCCCATACCCAATGCCCAATGCCCGATGCCCAATGCCCCATTCCCTAACTAGTAATCGTTCCACTCAGGGGGGAACTAGCACTGGCGTAGTCTTTGATGGGCATTCTGCCGGCAAGGTAGGCTAAGCGACCGGCGATTGTTGCTAAACTCATGGCACGAGCCATTGCTGCGGGGTTTTGAGCAAGAGCGATCGCGCTATTAATCAACAAAGCGTCTGCCCCCAATTCCATTGCTTGGGCGGCTTCTGAGGGGGAACCAATGCCAGCATCTACCACCACTGGTATGCCTGCATTTTCAATAATGATTTGGATGTTGGCGGTTGTTTTTAGTCCTTGTCCAGAACCAATGGGCGACGCTAAGGGCATGACTGTAGCACAACCTACATCTTCTAATCGCTTGGCTAACATTGGATCGGCGTTGATATACGGCAATACTGCAAAACCTTCTTTAACTAGTTGTTCTGCTGCTTGCAGTGTGCCGATGGGGTCTGGGAGTAAATATTTAGGGTCTGGTATTACTTCTAACTTGACAAAATTATTATCTTCTTGTCCCAACAATTTCGCCATTTCTCGTCCCAAACGCGCTACTCGAATGGCTTCTTCGGCAGTTTGACAACCTGCGGTGTTGGGTAACATCCAAATTTTTTGCCAATCCAAGGCTTCTGCTAAACCTTCGTGTCCGGGTGCTTTAGTTTGTACTCGTCGCACTGCTACGGTAACAATTTCGCATTCGCTGGCGGCGATGCTTTGTTGCATTTCTTCAATGCTGCGATACTTGCCAGTTCCTGTCATCAAGCGGGATTGGAAGGTTTTGCCTGCAATAGTTAATGGGGAGCTTGTAGAGACGTGATTCATCGCCTCTGCGGTACGGTGTCCGTTGGAGAAATTAGCCGAGTGAGTGAGCATGGGAGTGCGGGTAGATGGCTTGGACTGGAACCGAGAATAATGGAAATGACTCAGTAGGGGGTCAGTTTTTTGTTCTAAAATGAAATCGGCGATCGCTAGTGCTGTTACAGGTGCAAGTAGAATGCCGTTGCGGTAATGACCAGTGGCCAAGGTTAAATTTTCACAATGGCTTGCTCCCAGGATGGGTAATTCATCCGGAGTGGCTGGGCGAAATCCGCACCAAAATTCTTGAATCGGATAATTCTTTAATTGCGGATAAAGCCGCATGGCAGCTTGTAATAATGTTTGAATGCCCTCTGGGGTGTTGTGGGGTGTAAAACCAACATCTTCATTGGTTGCGCCAATAATTAGAGAGCGATCGCGTCTCGGTACAATGTAAATATTTTCTCCAAACAAAATTCGCTGCAATGGCAATTCTGGCTGCAATTCCGGTACTCTTAGACTCAGCATTTGCCCTTTTCTGGGGCGTACTGGTAGCGGTAATAACTCATTTGACCAAGCACCAGAAGCTAAAACATAGTGGGCGGCGCGAATTACTCCAACATTGGTTTGCACGCCAACAACTTGTCCCTGTTGTTGTAAAAATCCTGTTACTGTAACGCCATCTTTGAGTTCAACACCAAAGGACTCAGCCGCTATCCGCAAGACATGAGCTAGAGCCTTATTATCAACTTGTGCATCCTCCGGATACCACCAGCCACCAACCACTTCTACTCCTAATCCCGGCTGATATTGGTGAATTGCTTCTTTGTCTAACCAGTAAGCGGGGGAAGAAGACGCAAAGACTGGGTGACGCGGTGACGTGGTGAAAGAAGAAGACGCGGAGACTGGGTGACGCGGTGACGCGGTGAGTAATTTCTCCGTGTCTCCGTGTCCCCGCGTCCCCGTGTCCTCTTTCCCCGTGTCTCCCTGTCCCCGCGTCCCCGTGTCCTCTTTCCCCGTGTCCCCGCGTCCCTGAGTCCCCGTGTCCTCTTTCCCCGTGTCCTCTTCAAAAACGGGTGTGAGGATACCACAAGGCCAATAGTTCGTATTTAAGCCTGTTAATTCTTCGAGTTTGCGCGTCCAATCGGCATATAAAGCACGCGATCGCCAACACAAGGAACGCATTGCGCCATCGGGGATTTTTTCGGCATCGGGCGCTAACATTCCGGCGGCGGCGTGGGTAGCAGCAGCCTGAAAATCACGACAAAGCACGGTGACATTTGTCCCGCGCAGTTTAAGTTCAATGGCGATCGCTAAACCAATAACACCGCCACCAATAATTACAATTTCACTAGTCATTAGTCATTTAGTCATTGCTCATTAGCCATCGATCGTTAGCGCATGACTAATAAATCATAACTAATAAAGTAATAACTAAAGACTAACAACCTTTACCACAAAGCTCGAATTGGCTCGTTGCTAGAACTGGTGTTTGATGGTGTGTCTGTTCCAGAAGTTTCTGTATCAACCTCTGTTGTAGTATCAGAAGGATTTTGAGCAACGCTACTTCTGTTGTCGGGTCTTGGGGCTACAATAGAGCGTCTATTTCCCTCTGTTTGGGTTGTTTCAGTTTCGTCAGTTGCAGTTTCATTGTTCTGGCTGCCAGCACTGCTATTAACATTAATATTAGCTGGTAGAACTTTTGCTGCTTTGCCACCAGGATTGTTGGCGGTTTGTACGCCCATTGGAAAGTTGATGCCTAGTAATGTACCAAGCAGAATGGCTAGACCTCCAGCCATTAATATTAGGGGTGTCCATCTACCCATCTTGTTTTACTCCTTTTTAACCTTTTGGTGTCCACACTATTCGAGAACCTTGTCCCCAAAATCCATCAAATTTTGTTACATTCACGTCGCCTAAAATCTGCGTTTGGCAAGCTAGACGCAAGTCTTTTGTAGGAGAATGGGGAGGAAGGGAACGACGCGTGCGATCGCGCCAATTCACAGCTGATACTTCGCCCTCTACCTTAACCGCGCAAGTACCACAACTGCCAATACCCCGACAGTTTATTACCTTAGCACCGTCATTGTAGAGGTCAATACCATTTTGCAGCAAAATTGTGCGGAGATTACTTCCTTGCTCGCACTCAATTGTTTTACCTTGAGCTAGTACCTTAGGCATTTTTTAAATTGCCAAATTGGCTTTTTGTTGTATATTGACATATTGCCTCGAAAGTTGTCTCGTCAGTCCGAGCTTTATGACCACAAATTACTCTCCTCAACTTTGGCTCTATGACACTACATTACGGGATGGCACTCAGCGCGAGGGGCTATCTGTATCGATAGAAGATAAGTTACGCATTGCCAAAAGACTCGATCAACTGGGCATTCCCTTTATTGAAGGCGGTTGGCCTGGTGCTAATCCCAAGGATGTACAATTTTTCTGGCAACTCCAAGAAGATCCGCTCAAACATTCAGAAGTTGTCGCTTTTTGTTCGACTCGACGCCCCAATACAACTGCTGCCGAAGAACCGATGTTGCAGGCAATTCTGGCGGCGGGAACTCGCTGGGTAACAATTTTCGGCAAGTCTTGGGATTTACATGTCACAGCTGGACTCAAGACGACGTTAGAAGAAAATTTAGCAATGATTCGTGACACAATTGAGTACCTCCGTTCTCAAGGGCGTCGCACAATCTATGATGCCGAACATTGGTTTGATGGCTATAAACACAATCCAAGTTATGCTTTACAGACATTAGAAACAGCGATGGCATCTGGCGCTGAATGGCTTGTGTTGTGTGATACCAATGGCGGTACTTTACCCCACGAAGTTAGCCAAATTGTGCAAACTGTCATTAGTCATTTGTCATTAGTGAGCCAGTGCGTTGCGGAGGTTCCCTCCGTTGAAGCAACTGGCGTCATTGGTCAAGAAACAATGACAATGCCCCAAATTGGAATTCACACTCATAATGATTCAGAAATGGCCGTTGCTAATGCCGTGGCAGCTGTGATGGCAGGGGCAAAGATGGTACAAGGGACAATTAACGGCTACGGCGAACGTTGTGGTAATGCTAACCTCTGTTCGTTGATTCCCAATTTACAACTTAAACTGGGTTATAGTTGTATCGCAGAAGACCAGCTAACACAACTTACAGAAGCAAGTCGTTTTGTGAGTGAGGTGGTTAATCTTGCTCCTGATGAACACGCCCCCTTTGTTGGACGTTCGGCTTTTGCACACAAAGGTGGTATTCATGTATCCGCCGTAGAACGTAATCCCCTGACTTACGAACACATTCAACCAGAACAAGTGGGGAATCGTCGCCGGATTGTGATTTCCGAACAATCGGGACTCAGTAATGTTTTAGCTAAAGCCCGCAGTTTTGGCATTGAATTAGACCAATTAAAAGCAGAGGCTAAACAAATTCTCCAGCGCATCAAAGATTTGGAAAGTGAAGGATTTCAATTTGAAGCAGCAGAAGCCAGTTTTGCCCTGTTGATGCATGAAGCTTTGGGAGGACGCCCCAAGTTTTTTGAAGTCAAAGGTTTTCAAGTCCACTGTGACTTGATTGAGGGGAAAGAAGCCAGCAACGCCCTAGCTACAATCAAAGTCGCTGTGGATGGTAAAAATATTTTGGAGGCGGCGGAAGGTAACGGCCCGGTTGCGGCGTTGGATGCGGCTTTACGCAAAGCTTTGGTGAACTTTTATCCCCAAATTGCAACTTTTGATTTGACGGACTACAAAGTGCGGATTCTCAACGGACATACGGGCACTGCTGCCAAAACCCGCGTGTTGGTAGAATCGGGCAATGGTCATCAACGCTGGACAACGGTAGGAGTTTCTACCAACATCTTGGAAGCCTCCTATCAAGCGGTGGTGGAAGGGCTGGAATATGGTTTGTTGTTGCACTCCCAAGCCGCAGCCGCCGTGAAAGCTTCTAGTTGACAAAAATAGCTATGTGGTGTGATAGAGTTGATGACAAGGGAGGCGATCGCCTCCCGTTATCCTATACTTAAGTTTATAAAAGTCTAGAAAAACTAAGCATTTTGGATTTTATCTAGGAAGAGTAATTAAAGAGACCATTCATAAAGTAAATTTTGTGTCAGTCCCCTACAAAAATTTTATTTTACTTTCTAATAAATAGACTCAAAGAGAGCTAAAACCTGGCAACAGATTCAAACCTTGCAACCAAAGCTATGTCTGAACTTTAAAAAATTACGTAGCTTACTTCCGGCTTTATAGGTATAGGAATAGACAAGACCGTTAGGACATCAACAGATCCTAAAACTTATACCAATCTGAAAAAAGAATGCGACACATGGAACAAACCCCTCCCTAACCCTCCCCTTGCTAAGGGGAGGGTGCCGTTAGGCGGGTGGAGTATCTGTCGCAAACATTTTTGGAATCGGTATTAGATACAAAAAGACTTTTCACCCAGTCCCCAGTCTCTTGCTATATTACGAATTAATATAGGAATCCGATTTGATAATTGAACATACTTGTGTGGTGCGCGTTCGCGCAGCGCAAGCGCGATAGGGAGGGAACAGGGAACTCTTAACAGGGAAAAGAAAGTAGAAGCGTACCTAGTTTTTTTCAAAAATCAAATAAGAATTCTATATAAGTCCTAATAGTATAAAACAAGAATATTTTTCTCACTTATGAAAAATTATGGTTAATTTTTCCCAGAGATACTTAATAAATGTTTGTTTCCGATCTCTGGAAAAATATTAGCTACATCTTATGGCAAACAAAATATGTAGAGCCAGCCATTTCAGATATTTTCAAATCGTGCTTTTCATCAAATATACCGATCTCTTTAAAACCTGCCTTTTCTAAGACCAACTGAATTTCGTTTCTGGTATAGATTTTGTCTATAAAAGTCATATCAAGGCGTTTCCATCGATCCTCTACTAATGAAAAAGTAGTCAAATTACACTTAGCTATTTTTTCTATTGCATCATGGGTAGTATGAGTAATAGAAACATGGTCATCATTTTTTTCAAAATAAAAATTATCACTCCAATACTGCTGATACATCTCTTCTAAAAACATATTGAGAAATAATATTCCGTTTTTCTTCAGTGCTTTATATATGTTCTGAGCAACGCGATTTATTTCCTCAATGTTCATTATATGAGAGAGAGCACCTGTTGAAACGATTCCATCAAAAGTAGAAGTAAAATCTAAATCGACTGCACTAACCATGAAAAATTCTGCTTCTGGAGCATTCATTCTTGCATAATTCAACATTGCTTCGGAAATATCAATTCCAGTTACTTTATATCCTTTAGTTATGAGATATTTTACCAATTGTCCAGTACCGCAGCCAACATCAAGAAGGTTCGCTTCACTATCTAGATGTGGTAGTAGCAACTTTTCCATAGCTGGTAAATAATTCTTGAAGCATTGTGCAGCCACTTTTTCATTATAGATTTTAGCGATAGGATCGTAACCATGTTCAGCAGTATTAAACTTCATAAGCAGCGACATCTTTAGTTGAGATTTCAAAGATGAATTAATAATAGCTTGTAATTTACAAATTACAAATTAAAATTATACTAACTCATGATTTGATTTATTAATAATTGCTTTTTAAATTCAACTGTACTCAATCGTGTATAGAGCCTTTTAATTTTAAAATTTTGATCTTTTTAGCTTTGACAAGCTACTAGATTTCTTATATCTTCTGAAAAGCTCGGTAAGTGTGACTCTGATTTTTTTGTTATTTCATTTTCATCCTATCAAGGTAAGTAATACTACTTTTTAATGATTTTGTTACTTTGCGAATAGTGTCTTAATTCCATCCTAATTATGATTGTGCAAGTCTCTGCTTTAATTGAGACTTTTTATAAAGTAAAAATAAAATTTTTGTAGGGTGTGTTAGGGACGTATTTCGAGATTAACAAGCGCCATAAATATGAAATGAGCGCCTAACGCACCATGTTGTATATCTGTGCGTGACAGTAAAGCCATAATGCAACGCCAGTTATGAGCGCAGAAGCCGCCGCTCATCCTACCTCCCATATTTAAGATTTACTTTATAAATGGTCTCTTAGACCTCAATCCAGAACTGTTTATGCCATAAATTTATGCTGTGGTGAACTTTATTGTTAATTGCATAATTTATTTTCTGGAAGTGTTTCATTAATCACCGATTCTGATAGTGTTGGGTGCGGAATTTGGAATTCAAATGTCCTCGGTACTTGTATCCCAAACAGCACCATTCGCATTAGTAAAAACAAGGACAAAGCCAACCACAAGATGTGGTTAGTGTTAGTATGAAAAGAAAAGGCGGCGATATTCGCAGGTAGAAATCCTAGAGCAAAGGAGGCAAAGCTAACATTGCGAAGAGTATGCCCTTCTGTTAAGCCCAAGAAGTACCCATCCAGAATATAAGCAACTGAACTAAATCCCAACATGGGTAGTAACCAAAAAACATAAATATCAATTTGTTCAGTGATTTCGGTGTGGTTGGTTAATAGCCCAAATACAGTTTGAGGAAATAGCACACACACAAGAGCGGAAATGAGTCCCACTAGTAAGCTCGTTCCCACAGAAATCCTAACTAAAGCTACTAGCTGCTCGGAAGCTTGTTTCGCTTTAAAGTTTCCGCTCAGGGCTTCAGTGCCAAATCCCACTCCTTCAACAAAATAACTACTCAAGAAAATTACTTGTAAGAGTAAGGCATTTTCAGCATAAATAATTGTCCCCTGTGCTGCACTTTCGTAGTTGAAGATTAGCAAAGTTAAGATAAAAATAAAATTGTTGACAAAGATGTTTCCACCTAAGTTAAAACTGGAGATTATAGCTGAAGTATCCAAAATTTTCGCAGCTACAGTTCGTAATTCTTGCCACTTGATTTCTACGCATAAAACAATTAATCCCACCAACAGAGTCAGATACTGGCTCGTAGAATAAGATACTCCAGCCCCCATACTTTCCCAACCCCACCGAATAATTAACAAGTAATCAAGTGCGATATTGGCAACATTACCAACTAGGGACAATAGCACAACTAAGCCATTTTTTTCCCGTCCTATAAACCAACCTATCAAGACGAAGTTCAGCAAAACGGCAGGCGTTCCCCAAATTTGGGCGTTGAAATAGGCAATACCTGAAGCTTCGATCTGTGGGTTAGCATTGAGCAGGCTAAACCCAAGTTCTTGCAAAGGGTACTTTAGGCTGATGATGGTAACACCTAGCACTAAAGCAATTAAAGCATTACGCAATACTACTAGTAGCATTGCTTCCCGGTCGTCTCGTCCTACCGCTTGAGCAGTCAGTCCAGTGGTACTCATTCGTAAAGAGCTTAAAAGCAGAAAGACCAAGCTAGTCAGGTTTCCTGCTAGGGCAACCCCTGCTAGGTGATGGATTTCTGACAGATGACCCAAGAAAGCCACGCTCAGCGTATTCGCCATCGGTACCATAATGTTAGAGAGGACATTGGCGATCGCCAGTCGGAAGAAGCGGCCCACGAGGTCATCCTCGTTTGGGAGTGCCTGATTCATAGATTGACTTGTGCTGTTTTCCATCAGAATTTTTACTTAAAAATCGCAACTTTTTATACTACTTTACATTTATCAACAGGGCAAGAGTATTTGAGAGCAGAAAAGGACGTAAAGCACTCATGTGCTGTAGTTGAGCTGCCATTGCACAACTGTATAGGTGTAATTCTTGATAAGTTAAACTGGTCAACCTCGTTTCATTGCCTTCTAGAAAAGTAAAGGTGCTTCGTTCTAGCTGTGTGTAGCTTCGTAACGCAACAGTTACACTAACGTCAAAGCGTTACTATAACCCTCTGGAACATTTTTATAATAGTTAGCTACTTTGCTCGTCATTGCAAAATTAATAAATTTATCTTCTATAAATGTCGTTATCTATATATTCATGAAATTGCTTTATTCCAATACTTAACTATCCATACAATATCTGCTGATTACACTCTTTCATTCTATAAAAAAGCATAGAATTTGACAAAGATTTTAATAATTAACTGGGTCGTTGTAAATATTTTTAGTTTAAATTAGCAAAGGTTTATCAACCAGAATCTATTATATAAATAGGTTGTAGCCTAATTAATTTTTCTTTATATAGTTTCTTTTTATCGTGCCCACTTGTTTAATCTAATTAATCTTAAATGTAATTTTTAGTTGAAATTTATATATTTTTCTGGTCTTGGCACTTATCTAATATGTCAACAATCTCAATTATTCGCCTGCGAAACAAGCGAACACGCGTTCATTATTAACGTTTTGATAATTTAATAATTTTATTATTTTATATCAGCTTTTAAAATTAATAATTCTTCCTGATAATCAAAATAATTTGGTAAAATCACTAGCTTGACAAAAAAAGACTCCCAGTGCAAGCCAGGAGTCCTTCCCCTTAAGAAAGTTTAAAAGCCTTGTATGCTTCTTTAGCAACCTTAACCTCGATCTCTTTCATTTGGTTGCTTGTTCAGAACTTACGCAGGCTTGGTTGTCTGTTGAGACTGGGTGTAAGGGTGTAAGGGTTGTAAAGCCCTATACCCCCACACCCTTCCCCAAGCTCTTGATTTTTCGTATCACTGCCTAAGTCCTATTGTTGTGAGGCGTGAATCTAAAGTAACAAGCCAATCCAGACAGATAATCATCTCATCTAATAGCGAAAATGCGTAGGCACAGCCCGCCGCAGGCATCGCTAAAATTCTAATATTTATAGCAGTTGAAGCATAGTTTAGGACATAAGCTTACGCTAAAACCCAGATACTAAGACTTTAAAGCTTGTTTCCTGCGCTGCACTGAAGCTTGTCGTACCCCTACTCTTAAGCAAGCTACACAGAGCGTCTCCAAGAGAAGTGTTGCCTATTGCCTGTTCCCTACTATATATGTATATGCTCAACCGCAGATAGCACAATTCTAAGAGAACTTTTCCCAGGCTTGGGCAACTAACTGGCTCAACCAACGGCGTTGTTGCTGGTCTAGCAAAGGATCTTCCGCTAACACCTGAGCAGTTAATTCTTCCAAAGATTGACCCTGAGCGCGGACAATTTTAACAACTCCAGCGATGGCACTGGCAACTAATTCTTCATCAATGGGCTGTTGTCGCAGAGCTACAATTTCCTGGGGGCTGTCTGGAATGGGATAATTCATGGCGTGGGTTTACAGTTTTACAAAATGAACAATAAATTTGACAAAATCTTAAAATTTCTTCACCGAATCTTTACGTAACTATTAGGGCGGAGTTTACCTTATTTCGTGCCTTCATAAAATCTGTCTAAGTGAATAGATCCATCGGAGATGTCAGGAAAAGATGAAAGAAATCCTTTATTTAGAAGTTCCAACTGCGGATATCGCTGCTGTGCGTCAGTGGTTGCAAACAGATTTTCAGCCGGGATATGGGGAAAAAGTGCTGACAACAGAAGGCTTCCGCCTCAAAATTACTAACGCTACTACAACTGCTGGCGCGGCGATTTCCCAAAACTTGCCTGAAGAACTTTCTGTATTTACTTGGTCAGTGCAACGAACTACTTACCTAAAAGTGTTTCGTTGGGCAGAAAAACCCTTTCCTCAAGAAAAAGAAATCCTGCAACAACTAACCAAAGAAATCAGAAGCCGTTTTCCGCATCATTATCCTGAACCCCCAGCAATTGATTTATCACAGCAATCGATTTTTGAGGCTCTAGCTCCCTACTATCCCCTCACCGTCAAGTATTTTCAGAAAATGCCCAACGGAGAATATGACCTTAAACGCGCCTACTGGTGGGAACAGCGATGGCGTCAAGGGGTACGAAATCCGCAGCAGCCGCAACAGGTGGTGTTTTCGAGGACTGGGGACTGGGGAAATGGAGACAAGGGAGACAAGGGAGACAAGGAATCCATAACCAATGCCCAATACGACATCATCTACATTGGTGGCGCACTAGGCGTTATCCATGCAGCAGTGATGGCAAAACTGGGATATAAAGTCTTGCTGGTGGAAAGAATGCCATTTGGGCGGATGAACCGAGAATGGAATATTTCCCGCGATGAAATTCAAAGCTTGCTTAACCTGGGTTTAATCACCCCCGCAGAGTTAGATACCATCATTGCTAGAGAATACAAAGATGGATTCAATAAGTTTTTCGATGCTAATAATCCAAGGAAACTGCGATCGCCTGTATTGCACACACCCACAGTGCTGAATTTAGGCTTAGATTCCGAAAAGTTGCTGCAACTATGTGGGCAAAAGTTGCAAGCAGCAGGCGGTCAAATTTGGGATGAAACAGAGTTTATCCGTGCAGATATAAATGAATCACAAGTTGTCTTAAAAGTCAAGCATCTATGTAGTGAAATTGAAAAACAAGTAAGTGGTAGACTACTGGTAGATGCGATGGGAACAGCTTCCCCCATTGCTTGGCAATTAAATGGCAACCGTGCCTTTGACAGCGTGTGTCCCACAGTGGGAGCGGTCATTGAGAGCGGATTTGCACCGGAGGTATGGGATTCGGAATTAGGAGACGTTCTTAACAGCCACGGGGATATTTCGCGGGGAAGACAGTTGATTTGGGAGTTATTTCCCGCAGCAGGAGATGAACTGACGATTTATTTGTTTCATTATCACGAAGTCAATGCTCAAAACCCTGGTTCCCTGCTGGAGATGTACGAAGACTTTTTCACAATACTGCCAGAGTATCGCAGATGCGATATGGACAAATTGGTATGGAAAAAGCCGACATTTGGGTATATACCGGGGCATTTTAGTACTGGGAGTAGCGATCGCCAAGTCGCCTTCGATCGCTTAATTGCCATTGGTGATGCTGCATCGCTGCAATCTCCCCTAATTTTCACAGGTTTTGGTTCCCTGGTTCGCAACTTAGAGCGCTTAACGAAACTCTTGGATATAGCTCTCAAGTATGACTTATTGAGCTTCCAACACTTAAATCGAATTCGCGCCTACCAAACCAACGTTTCAGTCACATGGTTATTTTCCAAAGGCATGATGGTACCCACAGGGAAATTTTTACCACCGCAACGAGTGAACGCCATGCTTAACACCTTCTTTGGACTGTTAGCAGAAGAACCTCTAGAAGTGGCAGATAATTTCATCAAAGACAGATGTGATTGGTTTACCTTTAACCGCCTAGCACTCAAAGCAGCCAAGAAAAACCCAGCCTTGCTTCTCTGGATTTGGCAACTTGCTGGTTCTAAGGACTTAGTGCGATGGCTTGGTAGTTATTTGACTTTTTCTCGTCATGCCCTAATTAGTACTTTACTGAGTGCTTGGTTCCCACAGTTTTTGAACCAAGTAGGTTCTTGGCTAGAAAAGAGAAATCCGGCCCTATGGCTGCGCCTGCAAGCAATTAACTACGCCATCGCCACAGGCAAACCGCGATCCGCCAGTGAGTTCGCAGAAACTAGCCCAAAAGCCATTATTGAGAAATTTAGTCATTAATTATTGGGCATTGGGCAAAACCCTTCGGGTAGGGAAAAGGGAAAAGGGAAAAGGGTAGATGAGGGATTTTTCCTTTCCCCTTTGCCCTTTGGCGAAGCCTCTCCCTCACCCCTTCGTCCCCTTGGGTGGAAAATTCGGTAGTTCCACAGATGCTAATGACTTGCGTCCTTTGGGTGGACGCTGGGGATAAACTACGGGTGAGGGTGAATTGGCTTCATTGGCATTGTCGCCTAACAATTCTGGCGGTAAATCCGGCTGTGTCATTTGTGGAACTTCTGACCAGTAGTCTTCAGTTTCTTCGACAAATATCTTGGGGCTAGATGAAGTGGGTGTAGTTGTGGGTGGGTTGATTTCTATGTGCAACTGCTCTTGTTTTGGATTTTCTACTTCCCCATCATCTTCTAGAATTGTTGCTACAGTTTCCCACACAGGGGCATCAGCCACATTACTATCCACATCTGTTTTCGCTGTAGCTGATGATGTAGATGCAGGCTGGGAGTTAAAGAACATTTGGATGAGACTATCTAATTGCTGGTTTAAGTTTGATGACTCTACAGGTGAAACGGTTTCTGTTGTATCTGGAGAATCATTAATTTCTGGAGAGGAAGGTGGTTGCGCTGATTTTGTCACGTCTTCCTTTACTGACCAGTTCCAAGAGGATGAAGAAGTGGGAGTGGGTTGATTGGTTTGGAATGGCAGGGTTGGTGACGGTTCTGCCCAAGAATGATTGGGATTATCACTCAAGGATTCTGATTCTGCTGACCAAGGTTTAATTGGCTGTGCATTGGGGAACAAAGAACGAGCTTTTCGAGAAAATCTTCCTTGTGTGGAAGTGATATCTTTAGGATGTTTTGCAGTATCTTCTAGGGAATCATAGCCAGGAACGGGTGTGTCTAAGCACTTTTCCAGAGCCGCCTTAAATTGCAAGGTCTGGCGTTGTTGGCGCATGAGTCTAGTGCGTAATTCGCGGCAAGCATTTTCTGATTGCAATAGTTTCTGAGACTGTTCGTCGTTGTTCGTGTGTAGCAACGTACATTCTCGTTCTAGCTGGGCAAGGCGTTGCTGACTAATTTGTAGCTGTGCTTTGTGAGTTTCAATAAAAACTTCTTGGCGTTGAACAGTTTGTACGGCAGTTTCTAATTGTTGAAATAGCGACTTTATCTGTTCTTGAGCCGCAGCTAATTCCTGAGCTTGTTGGTTGAGCATGGACTCGGTGACGCTGGAACGCGTTTTCTGCCACTGCAAAACCTTTTCAGATTCGGCGAGGTTGTCTTTTAGCTGCTCTACTTGTTCGTACAACTGATTGTTAGCCCCACGCAATTCTTCGTTCAATGCCAGCAACTTCTGAAATTCGGAGTCAACAAGTGCTTGTTTACCGCTGTCAGGCTCTGCAACCCAGTCCTGCTGGGTAGTATCTTCCGAAATTTGTGTATCTTCAGCTGGCATGAGCAATGGCAATTGGGAAATCGCCGTATTGTCATTAGGCATAACAGAGTAGAAGGGACAATTCGCCTGCTTTGATTGTGGCGAATCAGCAGAATTTAGGGATTCCATCGCAGTCCCCTTATTTAAGATGTCAGCTTCATTCATCACTCTTGACCCACTCGCTTAAAAATATTCAGCAGCGCTGGCGTTAGCATTGCCGATAGACTTGTGTCCGATCGGGATTTGCTCTAGAAGCTAAGTTTAACTCTCTCTCAGGATAGAGTAATTAGTCATCAATCGGTATTACCCATTTTTTATCTAGACTGATGCCGTTATAACACTATGAGGCTCTTTCCCGTCAAGAATAGGAAAGCTTGGGAAAGTAGGTAAATGATGAGATGAGGCAGAGGCTAAAGGCCAGACTTGAAAACTCAATTGGATTGCTGGATTTAGTTTTTTATTGTGAGATGACTTTGTATCATATTGTTATTTTTAATTCTATCCATCCAAAGATATACCTTAGACATATTTTGGGACGCGTTTTTCTATTGATTTATTTGTTACTTAAGATTGGTATCTGTATCAACATTTAATATTCCATAGAATTTTTGGGTTCTGGGCGATCGCTATCTCATCTCAGTAACTAACTAAGGGGTTTTGCTGCAACCTGTTTTGTCATGAAATTTTAACAATTAAGAATAAATACTGAATAGATCCATAAAATAGGGTAATAAATTTTGCCAGTATAAAAGTAAAACTTTTTTTAAGATTGCTCTTAACTTTGCACAAGGTTTTTTCGCCATCGACATATAACTGGTAAGAATTGTAGGCTTAATTAGCCAGAAGCTCTTTTTATTTACTTACATTCAATTCATGAAGTTTATTTGATAACTACAAGAAAACTAACTTAAGTATACTTAACCACATCAAATAATTTATTACTAAGTATAAAAA
>NZ_JACKZU010000687.1:0-1483 GCF_014222165.1 Nostoc sp. 2RC | reverse complement strand
GTGTGGGGAGAGAGGGGGAAAAATTTCTTCACCATCCTCCCACACCTCCGACACCTCCCACACCTCCCACACCTCCCACACCTCCCACACCTCCCACACCTCCTGCTTGCCCCATGCCCCACGCCCAATGACTTCTACTAGCTATTGTTAAATTTACGTTGCAATTCTTTCAATGATTGATAAATATCTGGCAAACGACTATAAATAGCAGATACCTTGAGATATAACTTATGGGGAACTGCGGGAGTTCCAGAGATGATTTCCCCTGGTGGAACATCGCTGTGAATTCCAGTTTGAGCGGATGCAATTGCCCCATCTCCGATCTTCACTTGATTGGCGATTCCCACTTGTCCAGCTAAAATAACGCGATTCCCCAGTTTGACACCCCCGGCCATGCCGGCTTGACCTGCGATGGCACAACCAGCACCAATCTGGCTACCATGACCGATTTGCACTAAGTTGTCAATTACTGTATTGCGGCCTACCCGTGTTTCTCCCACCGCTGGGCGGTCAATGGCGCTGTTGCAGCTAACCACTACACCATCTTCTAACACCGTATAGCCAGATTGTTCCATTTTTAACCAACCAGTGCGGGTGGGAACGAAACCAAAGCCTTCTGCACCGATGACAGCGCCACTATGAATTACGCAATCTGCACCTATTTGTGTGCGTTCGTGAATAGTGCAATTGGCGTGTAAGATAGTGCGATCGCCTATTTTCACATCTGGATAAACCACCACATTCGGATGGATAATTGCGCCATTACCAACTTCCACCCCTTGTTCAATCACAACGTGAGGGCCAATATAAACATCGTTACCAATTTTGGCAGTGGAGTGAATCACAGCGCTTTGATGAATTTCTGGGAGTGGGCGATATGGCTGGTAAAAAATTGCGATCGCTCTAGCAAACAATAATCGTGGTTCTGGAGTGCTGAGCCAAACAATACCACGCTCTTGGGCCGCGGCCTGTAACTTTTCATCCTGGGGCAAAATTAAAGCGCTAGCATTGGTCTTGGCAATGGAAGATCCAAATTTTGCTTTCTCCACGTAGCTGAGATTACCGTTATTAGCCTCATCAATAGCCGCTACTCCGGTAATTTCTGGATCGTGCTTTGGATTGACACTTAAGCTATGACCCGTAGCTGCATCGCCAAACTGGTGTAGGATTTCGCTGAATTTCATTAGTAAAAAACGCAAATCTAGTTCTAGAGTTATTACATGAGTAACACGCTAAGATACCATTGCGTTTGTCAATCAGCAATTGTACTGGAAAAATCTCAAAAAACCACAGACTGTTACGAGGATTAGGGAGTGAAAGGTGGGGGGATGGGGGAGATGTGGTTCGACTTCTCTACGAGACGCTACGCGAACGCTCACCAACCGGGAGATGTAGCTTTAGCTTTTCTTTGGGAGACGCTAGCGCGAACCCGCAGGATGGGAGACAAGGGAGACAAGCAGAATAATTCTTAACTCCCCACTCC
>NZ_JACKZU010000686.1:0-1503 GCF_014222165.1 Nostoc sp. 2RC | reverse complement strand
AGGGGACACGGAGAAAAACTAACGCCCCATGCCCAATGCCCAATGCCCCATGCCCTATGTCCAGTTAGTTACTACCACAATCTTGAACTTAGTTTCACCAGACAAATCGTAGTCTAAAGAGCCATAGTGTTGCAAAGACCACTCTTGCAAATCTTGAATTGCGCGAGTAAAAATATCATCGGGGATGTGCCAAGTATGGCGATAAATTTTGTTTTTATGAGCATCTATTAATTTGCTCACAGTTAATTCAGATTGCCATTTTGCTGCAACAACTGTTTCTAAATTTGCTCCTTGTTGGCGCAACTCAGCTAAAACTTCTTCTTCTGTTCCGCCATAACGAGGTAAAGGGTAACCATAACCAGCAATGATATCTTGCCAACGTTGCTGGAAATCAAACCTACCCTGATTCACATCTTCACTCACTTTGCTGAAATTCATATTACCGTGAGTATAAAGGTAAATTCCCCCCGGCTTCAGGACGCGGCGGATTTCTGCTAGTGCTTGCTTCCAAGCAGAAACCAAGTGAAATACATGAACTGTCAATGCCACATCAAAAGAGTTGTCAGCAAATGGTAGAGAAGTTGCATCTCCCTTGATTGCTGTTAATTTATGAGATATACCTTCTAGTTTTTGGTGCAACTCAGCCAGCATCTTTTCTGAAATATCTACACCAGTGTAAGAATAACCTCTTTTGGCTATTGGCAAAGCAATTCTACCAGTACCAATTCCAGTTTCAAAAAACTTAGTTTCTTCTGTAGCTGAAACTATATTCAAAATAGCGTCAGTAACTTGTTCGGAAACTTCAGGTGGTAGCCCTCGTGTTGCATCATAAATATCAGAAACTCGGTCAAATGAAATTGTGGCAGTCATAATTTTTTATCCTTGATTGAAGGTTGTTGATAAAGGCAAATAAAGCTAATTAATTAGATAAATTGCACTTTACCAAGTTTTTGTAGAGCAAAAAATAATGAACTAATATGAAAACTTTGTAGCAGTATCCCTGCGTTGATATCTCTAATTAATTTTTCTAAAGGTAACAATATCACATCAATTTTTTCTGTAATATCTAAATTTAAATCAGCTACAAGTTCTACATTTGTTGCTAAAAAACAATAAATTAGATTATTGTGGGTTGCAGAATTCGCTGATATGACACCAGTTTCCACAAAATTGTCACTTGTATATCCTGATTCTTCTAATAATTCACGTTTTGCAGCTGCCATTGGGGAACTATCTTCTAAGTCCATAGAACCCCCTGGTAATTCTAGGACTGTTTTTTGTATACCGTGGCGATATTGTTTGACTAAAACAACTTCTTCATTTTTAGTGATAGCAATAACATTTACCCAAGTTGGATATTCAAAAACATAGTAAGGCTCTACTATTTTTTCTTCAGGCATTTGACAAGTATCAGCCCGTAGGGTTAACCATTTATCTCGTACCAAATATTGAGAATTTAGTAGAGTCCAATCAAATGAATCCATATTATTTAATGCTAAAAAT
>NZ_JACKZU010000685.1:0-1534 GCF_014222165.1 Nostoc sp. 2RC | reverse complement strand
GTGTGGGGAGTGTGGGGAGTGTAGGGGGAAAGATTTCTTCCACATCCTCCCACACCTCCCACACTTCCTGCTTGCCCCATGCCCAATGCCCATCTTTAAAGTGTTCCATGTTCCATTTCCTCTGTTTAGTTGTAGGGTGAGTTTTGCTCACTCTACATTTCTCCTAAATTCTGCGTTTCATGGCAAATTGTGAGGAATAGGAATGTTGACATAGCAATCAATTGAAGACTTTATATTTGCTGGAATTACAAATTATAAAAGGATAATTTTTTATGGTGCTAGACATTACAAAACCAAAGGATTATGATTATATTGATATAGCAGCTTCATTATCTAAAGAACTCGCCCAATCGGCAGTTGAAAGGGATATTAAAGGCGGAGTTCCAGAAGAAGAAATTAATCGGCTGCGGGAAACAGGCTTGTTACCATTGGTTGTGCCTAAACAATATGGGGGAATTGGTGCAACATGGATTGATGCCTTAAAAATTGTGAGAAAACTGTCAAAAGCTGATGGTTCAATTGGTCAATTATATGGTAATCATTTGAATTTGACGGCTTTGGGTCATGTTTCTGGCACAGCAGCGCAAAAGGAAAAATATTATACTGAAACTGCTAAGAATAATTTGTTTTGGGCAAATGCTATTAATACGCGGGATACTAGGCTAAAAATTAGCCCAGAAGGTGAAAATTTTCGAGTTAATGGTGTTAAAAGTTTTGGTACAGGTATTGCTGTTGCAGATTATCGGGTATTCTCGGCTTTACAAGATGGTGTAGAATTACCCTTTATATTTATCATTCCTAAAGATAGAGAAGGTTTAATTTCTAATCAAGATTGGGATAATATTGGGCAACGTCGAACTGATAGTGGTAGCTATGCATTTAATAATGTTTTAGTATACAAAGATGAAATTTTAGGGCCACCAGAACCAGCGGATAATGCCTTCTCCACTTTTCTTGGTATTATTGCCCAGCTAACAAAAACCAACGTTTATCTAGGAATTACTAAAGGAGCCTTTGCTGCGGCTCGTGAGTATACCAAAACTAATACTCGTCCTTGGATTACATCAGGAGTAAATAGTGCTACTCAAGACCCATATATATTGCATAATTACGGTGATTTTTGGGTTGAAATTCAAGGTGCGATCGCTCTAGCTGACTCAGCAGCCGAAAAGGTACAAGCAGCTTGGGACAAGGATATAGCCCTGACTCATCAAGAAAGAGGAGAAGTAGCGATCGCAGTTTCCGCAGCCAAAGCCTTAGCTACCCGCGTAGGTATAGATATTACCAATCGGATCTTTGAAGTCACCGGAACCCGCGCCACCGCAACCAAATATGGATTTGACCGTTACTGGCGAGATTTGCGAACCTTTACCCTCCACGATCCCGTGGACTACAAATTACGAGCCATAGGTGATTGGCTACTCAACGACCAGCTACCGGTGATTACGCAATATTCTTAGGGCATGGGGCAAGCAGGAGGTGTGGGAGGATGTGGAAGAAATCTTTCCCCCCTCTCTCCCCACACTCCCCCATC
>NZ_JACKZU010000684.1:0-1538 GCF_014222165.1 Nostoc sp. 2RC | reverse complement strand
CCCCATGCCCCATCCCCCATACCCTACAACCTAATTCAGACAAATAACTTAACAAAGGCTCTTGCTGCGACCTTCAGGTTGTAGAGTGAAATCAATTAGCCCTCTAAAATTGGCAATCGATCATAAAAAGGGAAAGTAATCATGGTTCAACGTGGCTCTAAGGTACGTATTCTCCGCCCTGAATCCTACTGGTTTCAAGATGTAGGAACCGTGGCTTCTATCGATCAAAGCGGCATCAAATACCCAGTAATTGTCCGTTTTGAAAAGGTCAACTACTCCGGTATCAATACCAACAACTTCGCAGAAGACGAACTATTAGAAGTCGAAGCACCAAAGCCTAAAGCGAAAAAATAAGCAACAAATCCACAAGGGGATTGCTTAATGGGATGATGAAGGGAAGTCTCAAGTATGAAATCTGAAAATATGAAACTTTCAGTTCTTTCATCCTTGCTCTTAGCCTATCCTAATCTATAAGAAGCCGCCCTGCGGGTATTTACGGTTTCTGGTTAGAGTAGTATGGTAAAGCCACCTACGGATGTTTACATACTGTGTCATCTTGGTTTGCTTAACTCCCCAAATACACTAATATTTGCTTGCTTAATCAGCTTGAATGCCTGAATTGCCTGAAGTTGAAACAGTCCGAAGGGGTCTAAATCAATTGACCCTCAACCAAAAAATTACGGGTGGAGATGTGCTGCTCGATCGCACCATCGCCTACCCGTTTTCTGTCGGTGAGTTTATTGATGGAATCAAAAATAATGCCATCGCTATTTGGCATCGTCGTGGCAAGTATCTCGTAGCTGAACTCACACCCGTAGAAAAGGACAGGGGGACACGGGGACACGGGGACACGGAGAATTCTTTCCCCGCGTCATTGCGTCTCCCACTTTCCGCGTCTCCCCCCATCCCTTGGCTAGGGGTTCATTTGCGAATGACTGGTCAACTACTGTGGGTGGATCGAGATGAACCATTACACAAGCACACGCGAGTCAGATTATTCTTTGGCGATCGCCAAGAATTACGATTTGTGGATCAGCGCACCTTTGGACAAATGTGGTGGGTTCCGTCTGGTGTTCCTGTGGAAAGCGTCATCACAGGTTTGGCAAAATTGGCAGCCGACCCATTTACCGATGAATTCACCGTTGAGTATCTAGCAGGGAAACTCCAAAAGCGTCGCCGTCCCATTAAGACTGCGCTATTGGATCAGTCTGTGGTGGCGGGATTAGGTAATATTTACGCCGATGAAGCACTATTTAAAAGTCAAATTTTACCTGAAACATTGTGTACTGATTTGCAGCTAAAGCAAATCGAGAATTTACGAACAGCGATAATTCAAGTTTTAGAAACCAGTATTGAAGCTGGTGGTACGACTTTTAGTAATTTTCTCAATGTTAAGGGCGTTAATGGCAACTACGGAGGCGTAGCTTGGGTTTATAACCGCGCCGGAGAACTCTGTCGAATTTGCGATACACCCATTATGCGGATTAAACTAGCTGGGCGATCGAGTCACTTTTGTCCCCAGTGTCAAAGGGGATAGG
>NZ_JACKZU010000683.1:0-1556 GCF_014222165.1 Nostoc sp. 2RC | reverse complement strand
GAAAGATTTTTTCACCATCCTCCCACACCTCCCACACCTCCGTCTCCTCCCACACCTCCCACACTTCCTGCTTGCCCAATGCCCAATGCCCAATGCCCAATGCCCACAACTAATGATTCAATAGATTTAGGAAGTATTGTGGAGAAAAGTAAATGTTTGCAATTGTGTCTTACATCGGGTTCTTGGGTTTATTCTTTGGTGTTGCTCTTGGTTTGTTTTTCGGTTTGCGGACTGCCAAGATAATTTAATTTAGATTCTTGTGAGGCGGGCTTCCCAGCCTGCCTTTAGTTTCAGGACGGGCGAGACGCCCATCCTACAAGAGATTTATCCTACAACTGCTGGACTTGCGACTTTCTCCTGTCTTTGGGAAGGCGGACGCATTTCTAAACCGAGTAAATTCAGCATTGCGCGATCGCTATCATAATCTGGGCAAGGAGTGGTGACTGTCAACATTTTGTTGTCGTCGCTGGAAAAGATAGAATTGGCTCCTGCCATAAAACACAATGCTTGTTCCACTTGAGAAAGTCTCGCCCTACCAGCACTTAGACGCACATCGGAAGCTGGCATGATAATTCTAGCTGTGGCAATCATCCGCACAACATCCCAAATGGGGACATCAGGCTGATTTTCTAAGGGTGTACCTGGTACTTGGGAAAGAATATTAATTGGCACAGACTCCGGATGCGGATGTAAATTTGCTAAAGTGTGCAACATAGAAATCCGGTCATCCACAGTTTCGCCCAAACCAAGGATACCCCCAGAACATACAGTCACATTTGTTTGACGGACATTTTCAATTGTGTTGAGGCGATCGGCATAAGTTCTTGTGGTGATAATTGTGCTGTAATATTCTTCGGAGGTATCCAAGTTATGGTTATAGGCGTAAAGTCCCGCTGCTTCTAAGCGCTGGGCTTGATTTGGTGTCAACATTCCCAATGTGCAGCATACTTCCAAACCCATTGCTGTCACATCTTTGACCATTTCTAGGACTTCCTCAAATTGTGAGTTATCCCGCACTTGACGCCAAGCAGCACCCATACAGATGCGGCTAACACCAGTTTCTTTGGCTTTTTGGGCAATGCTGACAACGGTTTCCTTTTCTAGGAGTGCTTGCGGCTTTACCTCCGTTTGATAGCGCGAAGATTGGGCACAGTAGCTACAATCTTCTGGGCAACCTCCGGTTTTAATAGATATCAGCTTACAAACTTGGATTTTTGTTGGGTCATGATATTGGCGATGCACGCTAGCAGCTTGATAAATCAGCTCTAGCAAAGGCGTGTTATATATCGCCCTAATCTCTAATTCCTGCCAATCGTAGCGTATTCCCACCGTCACTATCCTTCCTGTAGACTAGGTTTATCAAGGCTGCCTTTTGGTACAGCGTTTGGGCAAAGGGATTTATATTGAAGTTATTAATCACCCATTAGCTCTCAATCCTTGCGCCTAGATATTTAGACATCAGCTTATCAATATTTTGGTTGATTGGCAGATTTAGAGTAAAAATCCTCAAGGGGGAGGGATGAGGGAGATGGGGGGATGGGGAGACGCGGGGACGC
>NZ_JACKZU010000006.1:0-59037 GCF_014222165.1 Nostoc sp. 2RC | reverse complement strand
CACTATAAAAAATTATCAGATTATTCAACAAATTTATGAAAGTGATAATTCTTTAGTCTATCGAGCTATTCTTAAGCCTGATAATCAACCTATTATTTTGAAGATTCTCAAAGAAAACTATCTTAATCCTTCAGAACTAAATCGTTATAAACAAGAATATGAAATCACGCGCTCAATCAATGCTGATGGAATTATTAAAGCCTATGGATTAGAGCGATATCAGAATAGTTTAGTAATGTTTTTAGAGGACTTTGGCGGTAGATCCTTAAAAATTTTAACATCAGCTCGGCAGTTTATTTTAGAAGAATTTTTAACTATTGCTTTAAAAATCACCGATAGTTTAGCTGCTATTCACAACGCCAATATTATTCACAAAGATATTAATCCTTCAAATATTGTCTACAACCCAGAAACTGGTCAGGTTAAGATTATTGATTTTGGCATTTCTACTCGTTTACCGCGAGAAAATCAGACGATTCACAATCCAAATCAACTAGAAGGAACTTTAGCTTATATTGCTCCAGAACAAACTGGTCGAATGAACCGGGGAATAGATTATCGTAGTGATTTTTATTCTTTAGGCATCACATTCTATCAATTGTTAACCAATCAGTTACCGTTTGAAACAATTGATGCAATGGAATTAGTCCATTACCACATTGCACAACAACCTGATGCACCTCACCAGCGAATACCCTCAATTCCTTTGATAGTTTCTAAGATTGTGATGAAATTATTAGCCAAAACTCAAGAGGAACGATATCAAAGTACTAGAGGGTTAAAATTTGATTTACAAAATTGTCTTTATCAGTTACAAAATTCAGGACAAATTAAACAATTTTCTTTAGCGCGCCAAGACATTTCTGATAAGTTCCAGATTCCCGAAAAACTTTATGGACGAAACCAGGAAGTAACTCAACTATTAAATACTTTTGATCGAGTTAGCAAAGGCACAACTGAGATGATGCTAGTTTCTGGTTACTCAGGTATTGGCAAATCTGCCTTAGTTAATGAAATTCAAAAACCTATATTGCGCCAACATGGTAACTTTATCAATGGCAAATTCGATCAACTAAAGCGGAATATTCCTTATGCAGCAATTAGTCAAGCTTTTCAAAGCTTAATACGACAGATTTTAACTGAACCTGAATCTGCACTACAAACATGGAAACAACAAATTTTAACAGCTTTGGGAACTAATGGTCAGGTAATAATTGATATCATTCCAGAAGTAGAACAAATAATTGGTAAACAGCCATCGATTGAGCATTTAGAAGCTACTAAAGTTCAAAATCGGTTTAACTTATTATTTCAAAAATTTATTAGCGTATTTAGCAAAAAAGAACATCCATTAGTTATATTTTTAGATGATTTACAGTGGGCAGATTTATCATCTTTGAAGTTGCTTGAAGTATTGATGTCTGCTCCTAAAAACTTAACTTTATTAATTATAGGAGCTTACCGAAACAATGAAGTTAGTGTTACTCATCCATTAATCCAAACTATAGAGCAAATAAAAAAAGCCGGTACGCTAGTAGATGAGATAGAGCTTAAACCTTTAGAAATTAAAAACATTAACCAACTCATTGCTAATACCATAAAATGTTCAGAATCAAAGTCAAAGCCCCTAGCAAAGTTACTAACTGCTAAAACTCAAGGCAATCCTTTTTTTTAACTCAATTATTGCATTCACTTTATCAAGAAAAGTTATTGATATTTGATAAAAATTTAGGTTATTGGCAGTGGGATTTAGAACAAATTCAAAAAATTCAAATAACTGACAACATAATTGATTTAATGATTAATAAAATTACTAAGCTAGATAGTCAAACACAGAAAATTATCAGATTAGCTGCTTGTATTGGAAACCAATTTAATTTAGATTTTTTATCAATTGTCAATAAAAAATCTCAAGGATTGACATCTCAAGAACTTCAGCAAGCAGTACAGGAAGGTTTAATCGTACCACTAAATAATAGTTACAAGATGCCTCTACTTTGGAGTCCAGATGAAATACCGAGCGATTCTTCTGAAATAGCTGATGCTTTTATTCCCAAATATCCAGAATTAATCCCATATAAATTTTTACACGATCGCGTTCAACAAGCTGCCTATTCTTTAATTCCAGAACTAGAGAAAAAAAAGCTACATTTACGAATAGGCTACTTGTTGTTAAACAATTTTACAGAACATCAAATAAATGAAAATATTTTTAAAATTGTTAATCAACTCAATGAAGGAATTGAATTAATTACTAAACAGTTACAAAGAAAAAAAATTGCTAAATTCAATCTTGAAGCCGGAAAAAGAGCAAAAGCATCAACAGCCTATGAAGCATCTCTCAGGTATTTAGAAATCGGTCTAAAATTATTAGATAAAAATAGCTGGAAGTCTCATTATATATTAAGTTTAGAAATCTATACAGAAACTATAGAAACTCTTTACTTAAACGTCAAATACGAAGAAGCGGAAGAGTTGTCTGTTATTGTTCTCCAGCAAGCTAAAACTATTCTTGATAAAGTCAAAATATATCAAACCAAAATTCTTTTGCATAATGCTAAACTTCAGGAACAAATTGCCATAGATATTGCAGTTAAAGCTTTAGCAGAACTAGGAATAAATATTGCTCAACATCCCCATGAAATAGTTAATAAAATTATCCAAGAACAGGAATTTTTACAGTCTTATTTAAAAAAAACTTCGGTTCAGGCTCTTTTGTATCTTCCCCAAATGACTGATCCGTATAAGCTTGCAGCTATGTCAATATTGCAGCAAATTATGACTTCTACAATAGTGACAAATTTTTTGTTATATCTTGAGGCTGTATTAATACAAGTTAATCTTTGCATTCAATATGGAAATTCTCCTCATGCACCTTGCCCTTATTCTCTTTACGGAACATTTATATGTAAGGGAATGAAAGGACTTAATATAGATAGAAATATTCAATTAGGATATGAATTTGGTCTACTCTCTATTAATTTAGTAGAAAAATATAATCTTGTTAAATTAAAAGCCTTAGTGATACATGATTATTATGGCTTTATCTGGCATTGGAATTATTGGATTCGGGATACCACTGCACAAGAAAATTTACTAGATGCTTTCCAAAGAGGAATTGATGTTGGCGATTATGAATATGCTTTTTTTGCCTCTGTTAGTTATTGTTTAATCAGATTTTTTGGTGGATATCCTCTCGAAGAAATTGAAAATAATTTTACTAATTTTATTCAATTGATGGAAAAGGTAATGCAAGAGTATTCTGCCTTTTATGCCAAAAAATGCCGACAGATGATAATTAATTTAATGGAGAATTCTTTAAAACTTGATAATACATTTAAAGATGATAATGATTCGATCAATCTTAATACTTGGTTGTTATTCATTAATTATTTTACAAAATTAATGAATTTTTATATTTTTAAAGACTTTAAGCAAGCTTCCCAAAACGGAATTCAAGCCGGAGAATACGTTGAAAATATTAGTTCGTACATAACTTTACCACATTATATTTTTTATTCTTCCCTTGCTTTGCTTGCTAATTATAAAAATTCTTCTAAAAAAGAGCAAACATCAGTAATTAGACAAATTAAAATTAATCAAAACGATATGAAAAAGTGGGCTAAACATTGCCCAGAAAATTTTCAGCATAAATATGCTTTAATAGAGGCTGAAAAAGCGCGAATTTTAAGACAAAATTGGCAAGCTGAAGAACTTTATGAACAAGCTATTCAAGGCGCTAAAAAATATCAATTTATTCATGAAGAAGCCATAGCTTACGAGCGTGCAGGGGAATTTTATCTTGAAATCGGTAGAGATAAAATTGGTTATTTTTATTTAAAAAATGCTCATTATTGTTATCTTCAATGGGGAGCCATAGCCAAAGTTAAAAATCTGGAAGTCGAATACCCACAATTGTTAGTAAATGTCAAAAATCAAACAGATAATCAGGATATCAATAGCACTATCTCTACAAGTAATAATGATAGTAAAAAACTTGATTTGATAACTGTTGTTAAAGCCTCACAGACCATAGCTGGTGAAATCACCCTTGATAAATTGTTAAAAAAACTGATGAAAATCTGTATTGAAAATGCAGGCGCTCAAAGAGGTTTTTTAATTCTTGAAAAAGACAAACATTGGGTGATTGAAGCTGAAGGAGGAATGGATGATGATAATGTTACGGTTTTACAATCTATCACTCTCGATTTTATTGATACTGTTAGCAATTTACCTCTTCTTCCCACTACAGTTGTTAACTATGTCCTCCATAGCCAGGAAAACGTAGTTTTAGATGATACACAACATGAAGGGCAATTTATCACCGATCCTTACGTTACTGTTGTGCAACCTAAATCGATTCTTTGCATTCCTTTACTTAATCAAGGTAAATTAATCGGCATTCTATATTTAGAAAATAATTTAATTACACACGCATTTACTCCAGAACGCATTGAAATCTTAAAAATTCTTTCTGCTCAAGCAGCTATTTCTATTGAAAATTCACGTTTATACAAACAATTAGAAAATTATAATCGGAATTTAGAAGAAAAAGTTGAAGAACGAAATCGAGAACTGTTAAAAACATTAGAAGAACTAAAAGTTACTCAAGAAAAACTAAAATTTGAAAACGATTTACTTAAAAGTTCAGAAAAACTCTCAAACTATGATTATCAAATTGGCGGTAGTTTACCAATGGATGCTCCGACCTATGTTGTGCGTTCTGCTGACCGCCACTTTTATCAAGCACTGAGGCATAGTGAATTCTGTTACATCTTAAATGCCAGACAGATGGGTAAATCAAGTTTGATGGTACGGATGATGCATCATCTTCAGCAAGAAGGATTTAGTTGTACGGCAATTGATTTAACCCGCATTGGTAGTGATGATATTACCCCGGCTCAATGGTATCTGGGGTTAGCAGTGGAGTTATGGCAGAATTTTGATTTGTTAGATAAGGTAAATCTTCCAATTTGGTGGAATGAATACAAAGATTTATCGCCCACCCAAAAATTGAGTCAATTTATTGAAAATATTTTACTGAAACAAGTCCAGAGTGAAAAAATTTATATATTTATTGATGAAATTGATAGCGTTTTAGGTTTAAAGTTCTCTGTAAATGATTTTTTTGCTTTGGTGCGCTTCTGTTACAACCAGCGTAGTCTAAATGTAGAATATCGACGTTTAACTTTTGCTTTCTTTGGCGTAGCAACACCCTCAGATTTAATCTCAGACCATAAGCGAACGCCATTTAATATTGGTCAATCAATTCAATTACAGGGTTTTAAAGAAGATGAAGTTTATCCTTTAGGTGAAGGTTTAAAAGAGAAAGTGAACGATGCGATCGCCATTCGTAAAATAATCAGAGAAGTATTACACTGGACAAACGGACAGCCTTTTTTGACTCAAAAACTCTGTAAGCTGATTCGTAATTCTTCATCTATGATTTTGGCAAATACTGAAGCCGAATGGATAGAAAATTTGGTCGTGACAAATGTGATAGATAATTGGGAATCCCAGGATGAGCCTGAGCATTTAAGAACAATTCGCGATCGCATTTTCAATAGCGATTTACAAGTTAACAAACTCCTAAAGCTTTATCAGCAAATTTTACAACAAGGGGAAATACCTTCTGTTGATAGTCCAGAAGAAAAAGAATTGCTCTTATCAGGGCTAATTATTAAACACCAAGGTTCTCTGAAAGTCCAAAACCGTATTTATCAATTGATATTCAACCAAAATTGGATTGAACGGTATATCTCTTAGCAACCTCCAACCCAAAATATACATCAAATTTCCACTTAATGAAGTACACTAGCTAACCTTACTCACTAGGTCGATAGACTAATTTAATTCTGAATTCTGACTCCTGAATTCTGAATTCTCTTTTATGGGTCGCCCGGGATTCGAACCCGGAACTAATCGGTTAAAAGCCGAGTACTCTACCGTTGAGTTAGCGACCCTTTCTTTCATTTCGCAACTTTGCCATCATAGCATAGACATATATGGATTTGTAAAGGGGCTTAGAAAAAATTTGCTGTCAACCTTACAGATGCCGTGTAGCTGCCCCCTGGATCTAATATAGTGAGATTTTCGCCAGTGTTTAGAGAGTTGCGAGCAGCGCTCCAGGGTTCGAGACAGTAGAAGTCTTTGCCCTTGAGCGTCCAAAATACCAAAATGGGATATTCATCGCCATAATCTAAAGTCAGCTTCAGCTTGCGGTTATTGTCAGTCACACTTGCTGATTTACTGGTTAGCTGCTTAAAGGCAACATCAATTTCATCTTGGTTGAAGTCAAAATTGCCCTTAAAGGGGTGAATTTCTTTGGTTATTTGGTCTTGATACTCCTGAGAGGGAATTTCAAATTCTAGCCCATTTTTATCGAAGGTCAGAAAATAGGGGTGAAATCCCGAAGAAAAGGGCAATGGCGCGCTTGAAAGATTTTGATACTGCTGGTGAATTTCTAAGGTATTACCTTGGAGTTGGTAAGTGAAAATTACCTGAAACTCAAAAGGATAAACAGCCCGTGTTTGCTCGTTGCTGCGGAGGACAAGGGTGAGGCTAAGTTTATCTTGAGTCACTTGGTCGGTGACTTGCCAAGGTAAATCACGGGCAAAGCCATGTTGTTTGAGAGTATATTGTTTCCCGTCGTGAGTGTAAACGTTATCTGGTAAATTGCCACAGATAGGAAACAAAATCGGATTTCCGCCTCTGACACTCAAATCAGGGTTAGCAAAGCGTTCAGTATCCAAATAAAAAATTTCTTGCCCCTGTATCCGCCAACGGGTAATAATACCACCGCGTTCTGGGACAACTTCCAATTGAGAAGCAGCCGCTTCATCTGAAAGGATATAAGTTTTGTACTGTTGCTGTTGAACTGCAATGGTAAACACAAATTTTAGTCCAAAGTTGAGGGGATAGTTGGGAGTTAAAGATTATAAGTTAGGAGTTAAGAGTTAGGAGTTAAGAGTTAGGAGTTAAAGATTATCAGGACTTACGCACAGGCAACGGAAAATCTAACCACAGAGGACGCAGCGAAAAGTCGGAGCGCCGGCTTCCGGCGTACACCGAAGGGGTTGCCGCAGGCATCTGAACTTTTCAAGACAGAAGACACGGAAGAATAAGAGTTTCAGAGAGTTTTTGCGTAAGTCCTAACTCCTAACTCCTAACTCCTAACTTTGTTACTCGTCTTCTGCAAAAACGAAACGATACAATTCGCTTGGGTCTGGTTCGGGGCTAGTTTCAGCGAATTTCACTGCTTCGTCGATTAATTCTTGAATTTTACGGTTGATGCCTTTGAGTTCTTCTTCGGTGGCTAGGTTGTGCCCCACTAAATAAGCTGCCAACTTTTTAATTGGGTCGCGGGCAAACCAAAATTCTTTCTCGGCTTTGCTACGTAGTTCGTCGGGGTCTGCTAAGGAGTGACCGCGGAAACGGTAGGTCAATGCCTCAATTAATGTCGGGCCTTCTCCAGCACGGGCGCGGGCTACGGCTTCTTGGGCAACAGTATGCACCGCCAACACGTCCATACCGTCTACTTCCACGCCCACCATGTTAAATACGCTGGCTTTTTTGTAAATCTCTGGTTGGGAAGTTGCGCGATCGTGGGCCATACCAATTGCCCACTTATTATTTTCTACCACGAAAAGAATTGGCAATTTCCAAAGAGCCGCCATGTTTAAGGTCTCAAAAAACTGACCGTTGTTGGCTGCACCGTCGCCAAAAAAGCAAGCTGTCACTTGGTCGGCGGTTTTGTCTTTTAGAACTTCGCGGCGGTATTTGGTTTGAAAAGCGGCTCCGGCGGCTACAGGAATTCCTTCTGCGACAAATGCATAGCCTCCCAGTAAGCGATGTTCGGCGGAAAACATGTGCATGGAACCACCGCGCCCTTTGCTGCAACCCGTGGCTTTGCCAAATAATTCTGCCATGACTTCTTTTGCTGGTACTCCCGCACTCAAAGCGTGGACGTGGTCGCGGTAGGTACTGCAAACGTAATCTTCACCAGGGCGCATTGCCTGGATAATGCCGCTGGAAACAGCTTCTTGACCGTTGTACAAATGGACAAAACCAAACATTTTGCCCCGATAATACATCTCAGCGCATTTGTCTTCAAATAAGCGCCCTAGTACCATGTCTTCATATAACCTTAACCCTTCTTCTTTAGTGATGCGGCTAGTGGCAACATCAAATGCGGGTAAAGTACGCTCTTGAACCATTATTTTCCAGTATCCCTGTTGTACAACTTAAAGTTACGGTCTTAAATAAGTCGATCTGATAACGTCTAAGCCTTTAACAGGTTAGCGTTTGCAAGACTCAACAATCAAGCTTTATTTATGCACCAAAAAAGGATTTTGGGGAATAGGTGGATTTTTACTTTTTGGGAAAGTAGGTGGTGTCATTTTAGATACAATTGAATTTCCCAAAGGAAATTTTAACTTTTGCCCCCATAACCCTGTAGTATGTGACTCAAAATGGGACATCTGCTGTTTGGGGTTTTTTTTGTCTCACCATTCCCCTTAATACAGTACCAATCAAGATAGACTGGTTTCTGCATACCCATTAACAATTTAAAAAAAATGAGGCAAAAGTTTCTATACCTAAATAGGTAATTGTAATTAAAGGTTAAATATGATATGATTCATGTCTCCTGTTATCAGGGTCAACCACCAAAAGTAGTAGTTTACTGACTGCATACTAGGGAAAGTCCCAAAAAAAAATCTATAGATTTCTGTAACCACAACATTTATGCCCTGACAACAGCGGTAGTTGTGGTTTATGGTATCGAAGATTGTATTAATCAAAAAATACTAAGAATTAAGACAAAAAGCTTAAGCTTTCTAGGCGAAGGCAAAAAATTAGTACTAGAATGTGACTCAAAATTTCGGGAACGTACAAAACAAGTAGTTGCAATATACACTTGTAGAGTAGATTCTACACGGCATTATTATGGCACGGTTTTACTGGCCTGGAACGCTCTAGGTGAATTATGTCGATCGCGGTGCAGGGGAAGTGGACTGTGCGAATTCCGCTAGATTACTACCGAATTTTAGGACTACCGTTAGCGGCAAGTGACGAACAATTGCGGCAGGCATACAGCGATCGCATTGTACAATTGCCAAGACGTGAGTATTCAATCGCAGCAATTTCTTCTCGTAAACAACTTATAGAAGAAGCTTACGTGGTTTTATCAGATCCAAAACAACGCAGTACTTACGATCACCTTTATCTCGCCCACGCCTATGACCCCGATAACGTTGCTGCTGGCACAGTAGCAGGAGAAAATCCCAAAGAAAGCCAAAAAAGAATCGTTGATGTTCAAAATTTGGGCATTGATGTTTCCCAAGACCAATTAGTTGGCGCTTTGTTGATTTTGCAAGAATTAGGGGAATACGAACTCGTACTCAAACTAGGTCGTCCTTACCTAGTGAATAAAAACGGTGTTTCCGGTAACAATAAAGGCAATAATCTAGCAGAGGCAGAAATTCCCGAAAGTCCAGAACGTCCCGATGTCGTTCTCACCGTTGCCCTTGCTTGTTTAGAACTAGGACGGGAACAGTGGCAACAAGGTCACTACGAAAATGCAGCTGTATCTTTAGAAACTGGTGAGGAATTGCTAGTTAGGGAAGGGTTATTTGCCAGCGTACAGGCAGAAATTCAAGCAGATCTTTATAAATTGCGGCCTTATCGAATTTTAGAGTTATTGGCACTACCTTTAGAACAGACTGCCGAACGACGCCAAGGCTTGGAATTATTGCAAAATCTTTTAGAAGATCGTGGTGGCATTGATGGTACCAATAGCGATCGCTCTGGTTTAAACATAGATGATTTTCTACGTTTTATCCAGCAATTACGCAATTACTTAACGGCCGCAGAACAACACAAGTTATTTGAAGCCGAAAGCAAACGACCCTCTGCTGTTGCCATTTATTTGGCTGTTTATGCTTTAATAGCCAGAGGATTTACTCAACGACAACCAGCTTTAATTCGTCAAGCAAAACAGATGCTAGCGCGTCTGGGCAATCGCCAAGATGTACATTTAGAACAGTCATTATGTGCATTACTTTTGGGGCAAACCGAAGAAGCAACTCGTGTTTTAGAACTGAGTCAAGAATACGAAGCTTTAGTTTTTATTCGGGAAAAATCTCAAGATTCTCCAGATTTATTACCAGGGTTATGTTTATATACAGAACAATGGTTACAACACGAAGTATTTCCGCATTTTCGAGATTTGGCAAACCAGCAAGCTTCTCTCAAAGAGTACTTTGCTAACCCCCAGGTGCAAGCTTATTTAGAAGCATTGCCAAATGATGCCCAAACAACTAATGAATCTGGTGTCATTAATCCCCAGCTATTTCAACAGCCACAAACCAATAATCCGCGTTTTCCTCAAAATTCAACTGGGACTTTTCGACAATTCGATCGCCATTCTACACCCAACCTAGATTTACCAGAAACACCAACACAAGAAGCACCAGAATATTCCAACTCCTCGCCACCAAAATGGAATTCATCTGAAACTGTCAAACCAGAAGTAACTGCTGCACCACTTCCTACTGCTGAACGCATGACCACAGCTACTAATCAGTATTGGAATGGTTCGGCGAGGACTACAGCAGCGAATCAAAACCAAAAGCGTAGGCGAAGAAAACCTACTCAACCTGTTAGCCGAGAACGTATACCTGAGAATCGTCCTCGTCCTCGTCCACGGCGGCGGCGGCGAACTTTTGCTAACACAATAGAAGGTAAAACACGGCTGGTGTGGAGAGTGTTTATTTCCCTTGTGACTCTATTAGTTTTCTGGGTGTTAGCCACAACAGCTTTTGGATGGATAAAAAATCTATTTTTCCCCACACCACCTAAGCATGATTTACAGTTATTCGTACAAATAAATCAACCACCAGTATTTATTCCCGAACCTAGTAAACCACAATTATCACAAGGAACTTTAACAAATGCAACGGCTGAGGAAGTAATTCAAACTTGGCTATCTACAAAAGCCGCAGCTTTAGGGCCTAATCATCAAATTAATAATTTAGACAACATTTTAACTGGTTCGGCTTTATCTCAATGGCGGCTGATTGCTCAACAAGATCGCTCAGATAACCGCTATCGTAAGTACGATCATAGCCTGAAGATTGAATCTGTAGAAAATGGTGAATTATTTAGCGATCGCGCCGCTGTGGAAGCTACAGTTCAAGAAGCTACACAGTTATATGAAAATGGCCAATTTCAAGGTTCTTCCAATGAAAAGTTGCGAGTCCGGTACGATTTGATTCGCTCCGGAGGCAAATGGCGTATTCAGAGTATATCGGTTGTGGTTCAAATAAGTTGGAATTTTTAGATAATATCTACGAAAAGCCAATATTTAATTAATCATCTCGATTGTTAAGGCACAAGTCAAAAAAGGGTGTGATTACCATACTATTCCATTTCCAATCAAGTGATTTTATCCGTGCTTTAGTATGAACATTAGCAATCAGATAATTATTCCCCAGAACTTTGTAACACCTCTAACAAACTCTTCAACATCAAATAAGCAGAAGTCCCTCCCGGATCTTGATGTCCAACACTTCTTTCTCCTAAATAACTAGCCCGTCCTTTTTTCGCCTGCATTGGTATAGTTTCCTCCAACCCTTTTTGGGCAGCCACTACAGCTTGTTGCATAGCTTCCACAGTACTTTGGTTTTCTTCTACAGCTTGCCTAAAAGCCGCCACAGCTGGAGACAACACGTCTATCATTGTCTTGTCTCCTAGTTGAGCTTTGCCACGTTGCAGCACGCCGTCTAAACCTGCTTGCAGTAGTTGTAACAACTCTTGTTTTGTTAATTGCTGTTTAAGAACTACCACAGCACTAGCTCGCAAAAACCAAGTGCCGTAAAGAGGGCCGCTAGCACCGCCAATAGAAGAAATCAAGGTCATACTCACGGTTTTGAGAATGCTGCCAATGTCCTTGTCTGCAACATTGGGTAACTGAGCGATCGCTTTTTTAAATCCACGATCCATATTTATCCCGTGGTCAGCATCTCCAATTGCTGCATCTAATTCTGTCAAATATGTTTTATTCTGCTCTATTTCCGATGCAAATGCCTGCAACCATTGTAATATCTGCGCCTGAGTCACCATATCAAACTCCCCACCGCCAACTCGGTGTTTTTACTGGTGCATCCCATAACCTGATGATTTCATCATCTAATTTCAGCAGAGTAATGGAACAACCTTGCATTTCTAAAGATGTAATATAAGACCCGATTAAGTTGCGGACAATTTGCAATCCTTGTTGCTGGCAGATTTCGGCAAGTTTGCGGTAAACAAGATACAATTCCGAAACTGGAGTACCACCCATACCATTGACAAAAGCTAATAAGCGATCGCCTTTTACCAGTGGTGGGTCGATGAGTTCCACATCTGTCCATTCTCCTTTGTCTTCATCCCACTGGCGCACTGTACGAGTGTATGCTGTATCTTCAATGAGCGATCGCGTCAAAATTTCGGTAATCTCATCTACTGATTTTATATTTGTACGTTCTATTCCTGGCTCACCGTGAATACCGATGCCTAATTCAATTTCGCCATCGCCCAATTCAAATGTCGGCGTTCCTTTGGCTGGTGTGGTACAAGATGTTAGAGCAATTCCCATACTTCGTCCATGCAAATTTACTCGCCGACACAAATTTGCTATTTGTGATAAATCATACCCTTCTTCGGCTGCTGCACCGCAAATTTTTTCCGCCAGTACTGTTGTTCCTACACCCCGTCGTCCTTGGGTATACAAACTGTCCTTGACTGCCACATCGTCATCAATCAAAATATTTAGCGACGGGATGCCCTCAGAACGCACTAATTCCGTTGCCATTTCAAAGTTCATCACATCGCCACTGTAATTTTTGACGATATAAAGAATACCAGCCCCTCCATCTACTTGCTTGGCTGCTTCTAGCATTTGGTCAGGAGTAGGGGAAGTGAAAACTTCACCAGGACAAGCTGCATCAAGCATTCCTCTGCCCACAAAGCCAGCGTGCATCGGTTCGTGACCGCTACCTCCACCAGAAATAATTGCTACTTTTCCTCGAATCGGTGCATCAACTCGATAGACAAAAGTGGGGTCATAGTTGACTTTTATTAAATCAGAATGAGCAACTGCCATACCCTCTAGACTTTCGCGTACAAAGTCTTCTGGCTTGTTGATCAGCTTTTTCATGGTTTGGTCACTTCTGACAAACAGTATTTAGAATCAGTCAACAGTTAACATTCCTCAGAGCTGATGCTGCGATCGTAATGCTCAAAAAAGCATAAAGACCGACAAATGCAGGAAGCCTTACCCAACGGACGAAACTGATAACTGATAATAAAGATACACGATTGCAGACCATTTAAACTTTATGTATGGCAAACCTCCATAGCAGACTAATATTTTAGAATAATATACGAATCATTTTCATAGACTTTATTCAAGGTGATTTTCTTTTCTGGAAAAATATACGGTGACTGAAACTCAAATATTGATTTTGTTTGGTCTTTGGGAGTTAAATATTTTCGGATATAGTTTCTGCCAAATCCTACTGCATCCTTAATTCTGGGATAATTTTCTACTTTTGTATACAAAGAATCACTAGCAATTACAAAATACTGAGGATTTTTAGCATAAATATAGGAATGGAAAATAGCGGTTCTTCCCTCCACTGTTGATTGAGGTGCAGGAACCTGGAATTCTTTGGGTAATAAAGATGTAATCTCTGAATCAATTTCTCGTGGAAAAGCAGTCCATACAAGGGAAAACTGTGTAGCAGTTGTAGTTAATTGCGGATCTGACAAGTACGCCGCCATTCCATATTCTTGCCACTCTAAAAAATCAAATGCTATTCGAGTCTTTGGGGGTTTATTGAGAGAAATAAAATTAATAACTTCCTTGATTGATGGTGGTATCTTTTGAGCGCTTACACTACCACTTGCATAAGGAAAACTAAACGTACTAGAAAATAATATGACTAGTGTAAGGCTTGCAATAACTAACTGCTTTCCTAACCTTTTATTAATCACAGAGAAAGCATCGACAGTTTGAGCAATAATGATAGCGATCGCAGTGGTTATAAAAATATTAGCTAAGTACAAATATCGTGATAGTGGATCGATCGCACCTTGTAAAGCTAACAGAATTGGCAGTGTTAATGCAACCAAAAAGAAAATTGCCCAGATAGTAATGGGATAATTCACTATCCATAAATTAAAATTATTGTAAAACTTAATAATCAGAGCTTTGAAATTTTCTTGAGTTTTTGCAACCTTATTAGACTTTACATGTCCACGCTCTTTTAACTTTAAATAAGCTAAAGGAAGAATCCAAATTAAAGAAAAGACAATAATTTTTTTGCTAGCATTGAAAAAATAAAACAGTAGTGTCTTAGCATATTTTAGTCTGTCTAATCCTTTTCCTCCCCATAACTCTCTGTCATAAAGATGGGTTCCCTCTATTAAAAAAGGAGTTCCTAATATTTGAGCAAGTGCTACTAATATTGTCATGCATACAAGCAATATCGCTGATTTCCATTTTTTATGTCCTATCAGGAAGACTCCAGCAACCAAGGAAAAAAATAGACTCTCCGAACGACAAAAATATGCTAAAATAAACGATAAAATGGAAATTATAATATAAACAAAGTGTTTTTGATTTTTTACATAACTAAATACATTATAAATACCAAATGCAATAAAGAAAAAAGCGTATGCTTCAGCCATTGGAGTATGGGCTAAGTTCATCATTAAAGGCGTGCAAAAAGACAACAACAAAGCTAAAAGCCCTGTGAATTCATTAGTTTGCACAGCCACAGAACGACCAATAAAAAAGAAACCTAGCAACACAAAAGTAACGCTAGTTAATTCAACAGCTTTGATACCTACATTAATATCCGACGCCATTGGAGAAAGAACCAAGCGTAGAATTAAAGACTGAATGATAAAGGGAACTGGCGGCCATGCTGATACCCAATATTTTAGATCTAAAGCTTTGCTCGGTTCATGAGCAAACTGCATCGCTATGGAAAAACGGCCTCCTTTATCACCCTCTCCTAAAAATAATTTATCTGAGAATATTGAATAGCTATAAATAGAAAAAATAACTAATAAAATTAAAATTCCTATATAAAAAGACCAATTTAATAGAAACTTGGAATTGTGTTGTGGAGATTTAGACATAGTTTTTTGTAAATCGATCCTAATGCTTTTCATCAACCAAAATTCACAAATTGCAATGAAATGATCTAAACGCAATTATTTCAAAGCTCAGAGCAATTAACAGTGTTGTAACTTGTTATATTACTCGTTACCATGCCACTAACTTAATAGCTCATATTTCAATCTTGGCATCTCTTGTTAAGAGTATTTACGATTACAATAGCTATAACATGCTTACAGTAACAATGAATTGTAAAATTTTAAATCTTTAAAAACTCTTTATTTATTATCAGATTCGATTGAATAGTTATAATTAAGACTGAGGCAAAAACAAGGGAGAATTTTGAATTACAAGTGTTATCCGAACTTGATATAAGACATAAGCTGGGCTTGATAGCCAGACATCAAAAGAAGTTAAAGCCTGTTGCTTATTGCTTGTTTACTGCTATAAGCCTTTGCTTCAACTTCTCGTAAATTTATAAAAACATGGTTGAATCAAGAATCCCCATACATTTAGGGCGGGGAATATCAAATATGTTCAGCCATTATTTGTTGATTGTGGTTTGCTGACGCCATGCAATTTAATAAAACTATCAAAAGCGTACCATGCCAACACATACCAGGGAATAATTTCAAATTGCAAACCCTTAGCTAGTAACTGTCTAACAGCAAGGATGCTCAATCCTAAGGGAAAAATCACCCGCAAGTCAATTTCTCCTTTAGTTGCAAATTCGACTTTTTTATTTAAGTTAACAATTGCATTTGTAATGCCCACCGCAGCTTCAGAGTTACCCTCAGTAATATCAGCGAAAATAACTCCTAAATCTGTGAGTGTGGCAACTATATTTTTCAAAGTGTCATCTTTAGCATCGTGCTTGATGGCAATACTACCGTGATGAATATTAGTCTGCACTTGGTTAATATAAGCTTGCGCCGCCAGTGCATTAGCAATGCGTTGAATTTCCCCATTTTCACGATGCGGTGGAGCAACTCTCAAGCGTAGCCGTCCTGGGGTGTTGCTGACAATTTTTGTGGATATTCGTTTGGATGAATTGCTTAAAGCCGCTTGCTGAATAATTTTAGGCATCTCGGTCAGACTACCATGACTATTTGTCAACACACAACTGCCGTCCTGATTTTGAATTTGATTTTAAAGAAGCGAGTGGGGAGATGGGGGAGCAGAGGAGGTAGGGGAAAAGGTTAAAGGTTAAAGGGAAAAGGAATAAATTTAATCTTTCCCCTTTTCCCCTTACCCCTTTCCCAATGCCTTATTCCCCTTTTTGAAAATTTTACACACCATTATCTGAGGTGTTGTCAACGGAGCTACTTGCAGCTTCAAATACTGGAGTTTGCTTGTCTTCAGCTAGTTCTGCTCTGGCTTCGGCTACAATATCTTCCCAGCTTTCACCAAGTTCTGCAAAGGCTCCTCTGCTTTTTTCATAGGCTAGAAGTCCGCCTTTGATTACGGACTTGGCTATGGGTTTACCAATTCCTGCAACGATGGGAATTAGGACGGGGGCCAGGATAACTGCGCCAATTCCAGCTACAATTCCTACAGGGCCAGCATCTTCAATGAAATCGGTAATTTTTGGTGCCATAATTAAAATTCCTCCTGTTAAGTTGAAAAATTGTCGTAAAGCTATCTAGGATACTCTAGTTAAAAGAGTTATCTCATCTTGCTGATGGTAGAGCTTTTTTCGGTGAAGGTTTGAGGATTGGACGCAAACCATTGACGCCTGCAACTACTGTTGAGCCGTTGTTGACTACTGTCGCCGCTAAGGGGTTAAGACCAAAGAAGACGGCAACAATCATCGCTGCGATATTAGGAAGGGCAACAATACTGGTGTTTTGATGAATTATTTGCTTGGCTTTACGAGCGATCGCGATCGCTTCTAATAAACCATGCAGATCATTTTGCATTAACACCACGTCTGCTGTTTCCCGCGCAATTTCCGAACCGTTAGCGAAGGATACTGAAACATCAGCATAGGCTAAAGCTGGCGAATCGTTGATGCCATCGCCTACAAATGCAACTGTTTTGCCTTGTTCGTGTAGTTGGCGGACAACTGTCGCTTTTTGTTCCGGAAAAGCTTCGGCATGGGTATGCTTTGGTGCGATCCCCAGTTGAGCAGCCACCGCATTAGCTGTTCGCTTGTTATCTCCGGTGAGCATGTGAACTTCTACGCCATCAACTGTCAATAACTGGGTAATTACTTCCTGACTTTCAGGACGCAGAATATCACTATAGACTATTCTACCCTGAAGTTGATTGTTACTAGCGACGTAAATCACTGAGTCTCCTGGCTTATGCCCATTGAGAGGTTCCATGTCCATGCCTTGCTGACGCAAAAAGCGCTCGCTACCGACGTAAACAGTCTCACCGTCTATCTCGGCTTGTACTCCTAAACCCAATTGGTAATCCCATTTACTCCGGCTGGGGATCGCTATTTGCTGGGCTTCGGCATAGCGAATCACTGCTTCCGCTACGGGATGCGTCAGTCGTTGTTCCGCCGCCGCAGCTAGTTCCAGCACTCGCAAGTCTGATGTTGCAGCATTGAGACTCTCAACTTTGACAACTGATACTTCACCTTTTGTTAGAGTCCCCGTCTTATCAAACACAACTGTATCAACTGCTGCTAGTTGTTCTAATGCCCGACCGCTACGAATCAAGATGCCGTGCTTGGCTGCATAAGTCAGGGCCGCCAGAACTGTTGTCGGAATTGATACTCTAATTCCAGTGCATAAATCCAGAGTAAGGACACTAGCTACCCGTGCTGGGTTCCGCGTTGCGGCAAATACTCCCACACCAAGTAACAAAGTTGGCACAACAGCTTTTTCAGCAATTTTGATGGCATAGTTTTCCATGCGGGTGTCATGGACTGGTGCTTCTTGCATCAACTTAATGCTTTGTCCGGCACGGGTGTCATTACCTACCCATTCCGCCAAGATATAAATTCGCCCCTCACGCATCAAGGTAGAGGCAAAAACTGGCTGTCCTTTTCTCTTTAACACAGGCATGGACTCGCCGGTGAGTTTTTGCTCATCTAACAAGGCTTTCCCCCGGAGGATAGTACCATCAACTGGAACCTGTTCCCCAGGATAGACAATGACTGTATCGCCACGTTGTACATCCTGAATTGGGATTTGTTCCTTGACGCCGTTGCGTTCCACCCAGGCGAATTGCCCTAAAGAACTGAGTAAATCCAGGGTTTGCAATTTAGAAGAACGGGCGGTGCGATCGCGGATGTTTTCACCGATTTCAATTAAGCTCAACATCAACGATGGTGTGAGAAATTGACCTTGGACAGTGGTAATGGCGATGGCCAGAAAATCTAAAAAGTCAATGTTGAGTTTGCGTTCCTTGACGATGCCTTCCACTGCCCTTTGGAACACTGGTAAGGTTGCAAGGGCAATGGTTCCCGCCACTATTAAAGGGGGAATTGGTAGTCCTAACGGCCCTCCGAGTACGGCTAAACCGGTGGCCATAGCTGAAAGTTGCATCCCAGGCCAGGAATTCTCTGCATCCTCTGTTGGTTGAGTAGCTAATGAATTGTTAGCTTTTGGTACAACTATTGCGACTTCAGTGGCGGCCCCAATCAAATAACTCAAACGCGATCGCACCTTCGCATCTGCAACTGAACTAACTGGATAATTCACAACTAACGCCGCCGCCGCTGATTTGATTCGGACATTACTAAAGAGGGGATCGCCTTCCACTAAAGCTAAAAGACGTTGAGCATAGTCGGCATCATAACGTAATCGAGGCACGCGCAACCTGATCCTTCCCTGGATTTGATGGACAACACTGTAGGAAACTTGAGCAGTATGTGTGCGGGAATGTCCATTTTTCTCAGCCAGAGAAATTTTGCCATTCTTTTGTACTAAAGGAATGATCTGAGTCTGCTTCTCTACAATCTGGTGAGATTTTTGAACTCGTAGGGATGGTGGTTGGACTGTCACTTGTGCCATTCGTTATGTCTCATATAAGGTTTACAAACTTGTTTGTTGAGGGCAGTAGGGAAGAAGACGTTCTTCCTCTTTCTTTGCGTACTTTGCGTACTTTGCGGTAGCCTGCGGCAAGCCGCTACGCGTCTACGTTTCTTTAAACCCTCATAACTAATGCGATGAACAAGTAGTGGTATGTCCCAAAACTTTTGAGAGGTTAGTAGTAAGCACTTTAGTGCTTAAAAATCAAAGGACTAAAGTCCTGACTACGAACATTTTTTCCCTACAAAATTAATGGGACACACCAGTAGTGGTCTGTAGCATTAATTTTGTTGGTTTGTGGGTGTTCAGATCCCCGACTTCTTTAACAAGTCGGGGATCTATCAGCCCCGATCGCTAATACAATGAACCAGTAGCCTCTCAAGTTAATGAAACAGGAGAAAATTCAAGGAGAGTAAAAACTCTTTCCCACTCCCACCTTTAACTGAGTACTAGATTTTAATGTCTGAAATTCTGTTAAAGACCATCGCATTTGCCATACCTACGTTATTTTGGTAGGTCGAACGCATCGGCTATGCGATATTGCCGCTTCAAAGCCGCTTTATTTGTAGCAACTCGATGAGATGTTGCTGATAGTCTAAATTTTCAGCGTTCCCAGGCACACATAATCTGACTCGTCTGTTATGTGTATGGGTAACCCTATGAGCTATGCTTACAGATTGTCTGTAAGTGCAATTATTTGAATCTAGTTGTGAGCTAGAACCCTCCATTGTTATCCTCCTGTGTTCCTAAGGTATGGAACCGTCTATAACGGAAAGTTCGCCATCATGGCTAAGGAATAAGACAAAGTTGCAGGCTTCAAATCAGCCCATAAATTTGATAAGTTCAGAGTTGTATTCTCTACTTCTGTCGTCCGACTCTCTTTTTGGGTTGTGTCTTCTAACACGTTGATGTTGTCTGATTGTGCCGTATGAGTCACATTTGAGGTTGTGTTCTTCGACACAGTTGTAGTATCTATTTGTGTTGTCTGACTAGCTTGTTCTTGAGATGCTTGTTCTTGAGATGTTTGTGGCTGTGCAACTTTGATGGTATCGCTGGGCGGATTAGTTTGCAAAGCCAACTCCATGAGATTTACCCAATGGCTGACGCTAATTTGACTCGGCTTGTAAGCGATGGCGATGGATGCTGCATCAATATTCACACGCACGCTTACCGTTTGGGGATCGTTATTAAGCAACCTTTCTAGCCGTCGTCCATAGACACGATCTTCCGCTAGTCGGGGGAGATGAAATCTGATGCGTCCTGGAATTGCATGGACTACACTGTAAGCAATTTTGGCTGGCTGTGTTATTGAATTTTTACCTTTCAAATCTCGCACCTGTTGGTTCTGACCAAAAGCATTTGCCTTATTTTTGGAGTCTGCGTCTCCCTTGCCCTTTGATTGTTGTAACTTTTGCGATCCCGAAGTTTCTACTTCCAAAGAATCTATGACCTTACGAGTTGCTTCTGCGGTAATCATATAAACTGGAATCGCTACCAAGCCGCTGATCCCCAGTCCACCCGTCACTGCTAACCCCGTCATTAAAGGAATCAACGAAATAGTTTGTTCCTTCCAAAAATCAACAGATTTCCAGGCTGCAAAAGGATCTGTCTGGTTATTTGAGTTTGGCAAAACTTGAGCTTGGTGAATATTAAATTGTTGCAATAGTCCCAAAACTTCTGGTAGTGACAGTTTTTTTTCATCAAAACTGACAACTATACTATTTGTTTGCTCATTGGTAGCAACTTCCTTCACCCCATACTGCTGCCGTAAGCCTTGGGATATATCTCTGATTGTTGATTTGGAAACACCCTCACTAGCGCGGATTCTTACCCGCCCAGCAATCGTATGAACAATTTCCAATTTCTCTAAAGGCAGTTGCACTTTTGACTGTGCAGCTGTATCTGTAATACTAATATTTAGTTTTACTTCATCACTTTGATGCTGGTGAGGAATTAAGTCAGGAGACATACTATTCTGCGGACTTAACCCCTCGTGACTACTAATAATATTGGTCATTTACCCGATAACTACACCCAACCAAAGGTTAACGTTAGGTTAAGTATACCTTAAACTTTCTGTGAACTATACATTCTAAAGAATTATTTCAGATTAAGTCTTATTAACTACTCGTTGTTGGTATTCTTGCTCAGTAATCATATCGAGAGTGTTTTCCAGGCGGTCTACAAATACGATGCCATCGAGGTGGTCATATTCGTGTTGAAATATACGAGCGACGAAATCCCTTAATTCTTGCTTTTGGACATTGCCTTGGCGATCGCTATATTCAACCTCGATATTTTTATACCGAGGAACTAACCCCCTAATGCCAGGAACACTTAAACAGCCTTCCCAATCTTTGACAACTTCCTTTGAGTGACTAATAATTCTAGGATTAATCATAGCAGTAGGTTCCATTTCTGGAGCATTAGGATACCTAGCATTAGGGCGGGAAGCCACAATAAATAAACGATAGGATTGTGCAACTTGGGGTGCAGCAATTCCCACACCGTTGGCCGTGGCAACTGTGGACATTAAGTCATCAATTAATTTTTGGATACTTGGATCTTGAATATTATCAACCCAAGCGGCTTTTTGGCGGAGTGTGGGATTGCCTAATTGAATGATTGATTGAGACATGAAAAACTCCTTTGGTAAGTGGGGCATTGGGCAAACAGGACATGGGGAAAGGGAAAGGGGTAAGGGGAAAAGGGGAAAGATTAAATTTATTCCTTTTCCCTTTTCCCTTTAACCTTTTCCCCTGTCTCAAGAGCCTCCCCTGTTTCTTTGCCCCATGCCCAATAATATTTATCCTTCACGTCTTACGGGTAAAGGGGCAGGTCGGACTGCTAGTTGGAGGATTTGTCCATTGCGTTCTACTTGTATTGGTAGGGGAGTACCAATTTTGCTATTTTCTACTAGCTTCTGTACTTGTTCAATTTTAGTCACAGGCTGGTTGCTAATGCTTTTAATTACATCACCTGGTCTGAGTCCGGCGGCGGCGGCGGGCGATCGCGGCACAATTTCCACGAGTAAAACGCCTTCATCGGCTGTAAGATTTAAGCGATCGCCTGCAATATTTTTGAGTCTTTCTTTGTTTTCTGGTGTCAGTGTCACCATTTGCACGCCCAAATAAGGATGATCTACTCTGCCTTTGGCGATTAGTTCTTGGGCTATTCTTTGCACGGTGTTCATGGGAATGGCAAATCCCAAGCCTTGAGCGCCTCGGATAATGGCTGTATTCATGGCAACTACTTGACCGCGGGTATTGAGTAGCGGGCCGCCAGAATTACCAGGGTTAATGGCAGCATCCGTTTGGATGTAATCAACTCGCTTATCACTAGCGCCGATATCGCTACCAGAACGACCTGTAGCACTAATAATCCCAGAAGTGACGGTATTGTTCAAGCCTAAGGGGTTGCCAATGGCGATTACTGCCTCTCCTGGTTGTAAAATATCTGAGTTGCCTACAGGCACGGTTGGTAGGTTATTGGCGTCAATTTTGATTACAGCTACATCTGTGACCGCGTCTTCACCTAAAACTTTGCCGTCAAAAGTCCGACCATCTTTGAGTGTAACAGTCACCCTATCAGCACCATCTACTACATGGGAATTGGTCAAAATTTGACCAGAGGAATTAATGATAAATCCAGAACCACTACCCCGTTCTACTCGTTGTCTCTGCTGGGGTATTGTGTCTCCAAAAAACCGCCGAAGTAAAGGGTCGTTAAATTCTTCTGGTAGGCGAGAAGTAATTGTTCTGGAAGAATCAATTCTAACCACCGCAGACCCCGCACTTTGCACGACTTTCACCACAAAATTAGGGTCTCCAGAGGATGCAAGAATTCGTGGAGGTTCGATTACTGGATTGGCCTCAATTGTCTTTTGAGTTTCAGGAGTGCTTTGTTGATTCTCAAAAGTTTTGGCACTTAGAAGAGAGCAGCTCCCCAGCAACACCACTATTGAGAGCATCCACAATCTGTTGGGCAAAACCCTAATATTAATATTTTTGAATCTTAAGTCATGATTTGTTGTCTTCATCTGTCGTTGCTTCTCCCTTGTCAGTCAGTGGGTGTTAGGATCTTGCCTACCGGGTATGTCCCAAAAATGGTTACAACTTAAGAGCCTGTTCTAGGTCTAGTACAGCATCAATATGCCGCAGAAGTCGTAAATACAATTCTTTTGACTTTTGTACAGACGCGATTAATCGAGTCTCTACTTTTGACTTCCGCAGTGCGGTAGTCTGGATGATAAATTGGTGCTTTCTCTTCTATTGTGACGATTAGCAGCAAAGGTGGTGGATCGTGGAAATTTCGATAGAAAATTTGTGGACTCAGGTACTAGAGCGTTTAAAGCTTGAGCTATCCCGACCTACCTTTGAAACTTGGATCAAAACTGCTAGTGCGGAGCGATTAGAAAATAATTGTTTGGTAATACGTACTCCTAACCCATTTGCTCGTAATTGGTTACAGAAGTATTATGTCAACACCATTGCTCATGTAGTACAAGATATTTTGGGTCATCCTGTGGAAATTTACATTACCGTTGTTCAAGGTGATGAAGTTTCTCATGTTAGCGAACGAGGGGTTTCTTGGGAATCACCAAATCCTAGCAGTATTTCTGAACCTGTTTCTCATAACATCCAAAAAACTACTGAATTAAACTCTAAATATGTTTTTTCACGCTTTGTAGTCGGTGCAAATAATCGTATGGCTCATGCTGCTTCTTTAGCAGTTGCAGAATCTCCTGGGAGGGAATTTAATCCTTTATTTTTATGTGGCGGCGTGGGTTTAGGTAAAACTCATCTCATGCAAGCCATCGGTCATTATCGCTGGGAAATTTCCCCCGGTTGTAAGATATTTTATGTTTCTACTGAACAATTTACTAATGATTTAATTACAGCGATTCGTAAGGATAGTATGCAAAGTTTTCGCGAGCATTATCGAGCCGCTGATGTTTTATTAGTTGATGATATTCAGTTTCTAGAAGGTAAGGAATACACCCAAGAAGAATTTTTTCATACTTTTAATACTTTACACGAAGCAGGTAAACAAGTTGTCATTGCTTCTGACCGTCCCCCGAACCAAATTCCGAGTTTACAAGAACGTCTTTGTTCTCGCTTTTCTATGGGGTTAATCGCAGATGTGCAATCGCCGGATTTAGAAACGAGAATGGCGATTTTACAAAAAAAAGCTGAGTATGAAAATATCCGCTTGCCTCGTGATGTGGTTGAATATATTGCTTCTAACTATACTTCTAATATTCGAGAATTAGAAGGAGCTTTAATTCGCGCACTGGCTTATATTTCTATTTGGGGTTTACCGATGACGGTGGAAAATATTGCACCAGTTTTAGGGCCGCCGAATGAAAAAGTGGTGGCTACCCCAGAAACAATTTTGAAAGTTGTTGCTGAGAATTTTGATGTTTCCATTGATGACCTCAAAGGTAACTCACGACGCCGAGAAATTAGCTGGGCGCGTCAAATTGGCATGTATCTCATGCGTCAACACACGTCTTTGAGTTTGCCAAGAATTGGGGAGGAGTTTGGCGGTAAAGACCATACAACGGTGATCTACAGTTGTGACAAAATTGCCCAACTCCAAGAGAGCGATCGCACTTTAGCACAAACCCTACGCCAATTGAGCGATCGCATTAATATGACTAGTCGCCCTCAAAAATCATCGTAAGTCAGGAGTCAGGAGTCAGAATTCAGGAGTCAGGAGTCAGAATTCAGGAGTCAGGAGTCAGGAGTTAGGAGTTAGGAGTCAGGAGTCAGGAGTTAGGAGTCAGGAGTTAGGAGTCAGAATCCAGGAGTCAGAATTCAGAATCTATTAAGATTTGGAAACTCAAACTTCATAATTTGAAGAAAATCCACCACCTCACTATCCTTGATTTCCCTACCATATTCAATTCACCAATCCTGATTCCTGAATTCTGACTTTGAAGTTTTCCACAACTAGCACTTTAATTGTCAAGCCTTCAAAGTTAGACAATTGGTTAAAAATATTAAGTAACGTATAAAAATTGATTAAATTTTACTTAGCTTGTGGAAAAAATCTTACTTTTTGGGGAAAAATCTGTGGAAAACTTGAGTTTTTTTTAATTAAACTTAATTAAGTATAATTACCTTGTGGAAAAAGTAGCGTGTTTTTCCACAAGTTTTCCACAGGTAAGCAACTAAAAGTTAAAGGTCAAAATTGAGCAATGTTGACAATCTAAAATTCGGTTAACAAAAGGTTATGTCACCTGAGCTACTGTTCTATAATTCCCTTTAACTACGATATTCCGCCCAATTTATCGCAGTTTAAGGAAAAAAATTGATGAAACAGTGGCTAAGAACTTCTCATTCAGTCAGACGCTTAATCAAGTTAGTTCAAATTTATACTATCAGAACTGTGCAAGCTACCAAAAATTTGCACCTTCGTTTAATCAGAAGTTGTCTGCATAGGCGTTATTCCTGGAGCTTGATTAGTCTATTTTTAATCGGAGTTAGTTTGAGCGTAGCAATGACAGCCTGCTCGTCACAAAATACAGATAACGCAGGTAGTGTTAATTCTACTACCAAGGATAATGTAAAGCTGACGCTTGTTTCTTACTCAGTTACCAGTGAAGCGTATAAGCAAATTATTCCTAAATTTATAGAACAGTGGAAGAAAGAACATCAGCAAGATGTCACTTTTGAGGAGAGTTATGAAGGTTCTGGTTCCCAAGCATTAGCTGTAATTGATGGGTTAGAAGCTGATGTAGTGCATTTATCGCTTGCTCTTGATGTCCAGAAATTAGTTGAAGCAGGTTTGATTCAACAGGGTTGGGAAAAAGAAGCCCCCAATGATGCAATAGTAACTCAATCTGTAGGAGCGATCGCAACTCGTGAGAATAATCCCAAAAATATCAAAACTTGGACAGATCTCACACAAAATCAGGTGCAGTTAATTACACCAAACCCCAAAACATCTGGTGGCGCTCGCTGGAACTTTATTGGACTTTGGGGTTCAGCCATCAAAACTGGTAAAAACGAGGCTCAAGCATTAAACTTTATTTCCGATGTTTATCAACACGTACCTCTGCTACCAAAAACTGCTCGCAATGCCACTGAACTGTTCTTTAAAAAAGGTCAGGGTGATGCTTTAATCAATTATGAAAACGAGATGATTTTATCAGCACAAAATGGTGAAAAATTTTCCTATGTAGTTCCTGATGTCAATATTTCTATTGACAATCCTGTAGCTATTGTAGATACAAATGTCGATAAACATGGAACTCGTTTAGTTGCAGAAGCATTTGTAAAATTTCTTTATACTCCAGACGCACAAAAAGAGTTTGTCAAATTAGGATTTCGTCCTGTTAATGTCACAATTGCCAAAGAAGTAGAAAGCAAATATCCAAAAATCAAAACTCTTTTCAAAGTTCAAGATTTAGGAGGATGGGAGAAAATTCAAAAACAATTCTTTAATGAAGGTGCTATCTTTGACCAAATAAAAACTAAGATTCGGTTGAAAGAGGCATAATAGGGCAGAAGTCAGAATTCAGAAGTCAGAATTCAGGAATAAAACAGTTGTAGGTTGGGTTGAACTTAGACACCGAAGGTGGCTTTCCGAAGGTAGTGAAACCCAACAAATAAGCTGTTACATATTTTACTTGCATAATATAGGATGGGCATCTTGCAATTTGTGTCAATTTAAGACAAAATCACTTTGCTCAACTAGTAATTATGCTGAAAATTAGCCACAACATCAAGTATTAATTTAAATTTTGTACTGACTTTTGAGGGTAAAAATTAATGATGCGTTTAAATATGGTGCGATCGCTAGCGATAAATTATGTTTTCTACTCAGATTTTGGCAAGTTTTAAGTAAAATTACTTGTTGATAATTACTCCTTAACTTTAAGTTGGCAGCAATGGCGTCTCGCCCATCTGTGTGGGGCTTCTAGCCGCCCCATAAGAAATTTCATTGCAACATTTTAGCTATGTCAGTCCACTACATTGCTAATTATGAATTATGAATCATTAGAGACGGGACTGGTGCGACTTGAACGCACGACCTAGCGCTTCAGATTTGTGTGAGTTTCCCCACTCTCTGGACTATACTTTCACCATAGGTTTTAGCCTTTAGGTGGTGGCTACCTAGTCTCTACACCTTCTTGAATTTAATCAAGCTTGGCTCGGTATTCCCCTGGAGTGTCAACACTGTGGTAAACACACAACCACTCCTACTTTCTATCAATAGCTATGATGATACTTTTTACGATCGCACAAGCATTTTGAAAGAAGGAAATTTTCACTCTTTAGGGTTCACCGAATTCAACCACATTCACTCATAAGGTTTCCCTTATGGTGCCCGATTATTCAGGAGGCGCTCGCTCTATCCAACTGAGCTACAGCCCCAAAAAAATGCCATGTTGGAGATTATAGCATTTTTACTGAGACTGCCAACATTCATCCCAAGGCTGACCCCCCACTTCTAAACCACAGAGAAAACTTTGTGCTTTTAAGATGATTTGAGATTTTGTGCCATTGATTTTTCGTAATTCTAAATTTAGCTTTCCTTGCATTGTGTCTCGGCAACAATATCTTAAACCTCCGGCTGTGGGCGCACGTAAGGGTGTACCAGATAAATCGGTGGTTCCTGTCAATTCAATTTCATAGTTGCAGTTAGTAGCTTTCATTTGCCATCTACCCCAAGGCTGAATTTCCCAATCAACTTGCGAATTCCAGGGAACAAATTCATAAAACTTGCCTTGGTAGTGCAAACCAATCATAGCTACAGATTCCATCCACCACAAAACACCACGCCGTCCGCCGCCAGCAGTTAAGGCTAAGTCTGGTTCGTCCTCAAAGCAGTTGCAGTTTAGCCAAAACCATTTTTGGGGAAAAGCACCACCCCAATTTTTTTCACCGTAAGCTGGGGCGTTGGTGAATTCATAAATTTTGCCATTCCAGTCGATTTTGCCGCTAGCTAAGCCGTGAGCCATCAAAATTTGCCATCCCGGCTCAAAAATTTGTAAAAATGATACCCAGCCTGCGGTTGACTGCTGAATACTATTTTTATCGCCCCAAGCGTATATCGGTTGAATTTCGTACTGCCAACGGCAATAATTGTTGGTAGCGCGATCGCGAATAATTCCTTGATTTAATGTTGCTGTGGCTTGATAGCCTTCTCGAACATAATACTCAAACTCTGTTGGTAGAAGATACAGAGGAGAAATTTGTAAATCAGTCTTACCCCAATGTCCTAAACCCAAAACATCACGACTACCCCAGAATTTCTTTACGTCGGGGAAAGTACGGCATAAATACTCATCATCCGGGCCGAGGATTTGGGCTGCACCACCACTGTAAGGTTTATTTCCTATGGGGTCTTCAATGGAGTACATAAAGGCGAATGTTTGTCCAATTTCTGGTAAAGTAACGCGGTAATACCAGCCTTCAAAAAAGCGGCGGCTACTTCCATCCCAGTGATAACCAGAATGGGGTGTTTGGGTTGACGAAAGGAAATTTAGAGGAATAGTTAACATGGATTTACATAGTTGCTGATTTTTTCAGTATGCGCGACGATTTCGACATTAATCATGCTTATGAAATTTTGCAGTTGGAACCTGGTGCATCGCCGGCACAGCTGAAGCGAGCTTACCGTAAACTGGTGAAAGTTTGGCATCCCGATCGCTTTTTCGATGAAACGGAAAAACAAAAAGCAGAAGAAAAAATCAAAAAAATCAACGCAGCTTACAACAAGCTCAAGTCTGAATTGTCATCCGAGCCTCCCACTACTGTAAATCCATCCTCATCTTCACCAAAAAATCCCACAAAAGTATCTGTCAAACGTTGGGATGCAGAAGCTTTTTATACTTTAGGAGTAGAGAATGCTACTAATGGAAGATATGAAGATGCGATCGCAGATTTTACCCATGCAATTCGGCTTAATCCTCAATATATCGATGCATATAAATATCGTGGACTAATTTGCTCTCAATTGGGATATGAATATAGAGCCTCTTCAGATTTAAATAAAGCTAGAGAGTTAGAACAAGAGATAAGAAATCCAGGTTTTGCGCGTAGTTCCTCATCACCAAGACGCGTATCAAAGCCTAAGCCTCTGCTAACAAGATTTTGTCAGGGAATCAAATCTTTACTGCGGCTAAATCGGCGTTGGATATAAGCACTCGTGGTGGTTGTTGACTGTTGAGTGTCAACGGTGAACAGCCAACAGTCAACAAGGTTAAAAGTCTTTTGATGTCTTGATTTTACGGTTAGCTTATGTTATTAACTATGCTTCAACTGCTATAAAAATAAAAATTTCGCACTGTGATGTCTAATCAGAAATTAACAATTGAGACTGGTTCAACAAATTACTAAATTTTCGATCCATTTATAAGGCTACTATTTGATTTTGGAAAAAATTTCCTACACTTTAGTCTTGCCTATTGCCCATTGCCTATTGCCTATTGCCCATTGCCTATTGCTTACTGCCTCTACTCACACTCGAATATCAGCTAACAGCATAATAACGTCTATCGTTAGGATACTCTTTCTTTTGATGAAGTATTAACTCACTAGAGATAGAGCCACTTTTTTAATCGCAGAGGTTATTCTCAAAATTACCAACGGTTGGGTAGCTAAATAAAACTCAATTTTTATCAGCAACACACATTTTTCACATCATCAAAATCCTTTGTTTTTATAAACTTTAGTTTCTAAATATCGTATCGAGGAGTGAAATCAAAAGCTATGTCTATTCCCAATGAACGCGAAACAAAAAAAAGTGAAGTTAGACAAGAAACTTACACTGGCACTAATGGTAATACTCATACCCACCTGACACGAACCACAGAAACAGTTAACAACAACGCAACTAACCCCAACTCTTACCAAAACGGTTACGTACAAGGTCGAAATGCTGAGCGTAGATACCAAGAAGTTAATTTAGCCGAACGGGATGACAATAATACTAGTAATGGTTTGCTGATGGGTATTATCATTACGTCCTTGGCTGGCTTAATTGTTGGTGGTCTATGGTATTTTAACCAGGCTAATAACGCAGCAGTTGACAATAGTGCGCCTGTTACAACCCCTGCACCGAGTAATAGCACCGCAACACCTACGGAATCTCCTCAACCACAAACGACAATTATCGAAAGAACTAGGGAAATACCTGTTCCTGTTCCCGTTCCACAACAACAGGCTGTACCTCCATCTGCGCCACCCCAACCGGATATTAATATTACAGTTCCACCCCAGCAAACAGCGCCTTCTGGAACCCAGCCAACACCCAATGCTACCCAAGGCCAAACTACTAGTCCAAGTACCAATACTCCTACTTCCCAGAACGATAGTTCTACTAATACTGCTACTCCAGATACCCAAGGCGACAACTCTAAAGTTACTACACCTCAAGGTATAGAACAGCCAAATAGTACATCTAATAGCAGTTCTACAGGGAATTCTGGTCAATAGCAGTTTTAAAGGCATCAGGGAATAGGGAATAGGGAATAGGAAATAGTAAAAGCTATAGGACTTACGCAAGAACTCTCTCAAACTCTTATAACTTCGTGCCCTCTGTCTTGAAAAGTTCAGATGCCTGCGGCAACCCCTTCGGTGTACGCCGGAAGCCGGCGCTCCGACTTTTCGCTGCGTCCTTTGCGGTTAGTTTATTCATACTTTTGCGTAAGTCCTAAGCTAGTAAGGGGATTTCAACCACGCCCATCACCCTCTTGGGGCGGGGCTTGTGACCCATTAGCTGGTCGGTGAATTTTTCAGCCCACTTGCTAATGTTGGTATTCACACCAACAACAAGTGGGCTAATTTTTAAGGAATATTTCAGAATTATTGCAATAAATTAATGGTAATAAATATTGGTAAATATGTAATCTAGTTCAATAACTGTGGTGCTAGATTAAGAGCAAGGTACAAACAGGTTAAAAGTTAAGTGAAACTTTTAAGTTAGAGCCTGTACCTCCTGCTCTAATTTTAGGGCGATCGCTCAATTAGTTGTGGCATCCGTTGAATGTGTTTTAGCCTTGTGTTCATCGAGTTATTTGGAGGTTTTAGAACGCACAGCCAGAAAATGCCTGCCTAGTTGGAATATATTATGTAAGGATGTCAACATTTGCGTAAAGCGATCGCGAGTAGTGTCCACCTTTAGTTGAATTAGTTACCTCTGAATTATCCAATCTTCAAGAAACCGCCCAAGCTACCGATATCTATCCATCGTAGCTTCAGGCGGTTTCTGTTTTAAGGTCAGAATTCAGGAGTCAGAATTCAGGGGTCAGAATTCAGGAGTCAGAATTTAGGAGTCAGGAGTCAGGATTCAGGAGTCAGAATTCAGGAGTCAGAATTCAGGAGTCAGAATTCAGGAGTCAGAATTCAGGAGTCAGAATTCAGGAGTCAGAAAAACTAAAAAATCGTGAAAATATTTGATGAATGAGTATATCAAGGATACTAAACTGCCAATCAATTCTGAATTCTGGATTCTGAATTCTGAATTCTTTTTAATCACCAATTAACGTAATTACAGTTACTTCCGGCGGACAAAATAGGCGTCCTGGTTTATAAGTTCCTAAACCACGATTGACATATAATTGATTTTCTTCCACATTGTGAAATCCTTGCGCCCATTCCCAATATCGCACGACTTTCGAGCAGTCTCCGAGTAAAAGTGTTACCCAACGCCGTAATTTTTTGGGAATTTTTTTGAGAAGCTTTTTATAATAAAATACCAAAGGCCCAATGCCGGGGATTACGATGTGACCACCGTGGGTATGGCCAGATAATTGCAAATCTACCCGCCATTGTTGCAATATCTTAGCCGTATCTGGGTTATGGGATAAAACGATACGGGGTGTAACAGAATCTAATTGATTCATTACTGGTGCTGGATGAAATTCCCGCGACCAATAGTCAGCTAGTCCCACTAGGGGTAATTGTTTTCCTAGTGGATAAGCTATTTCATTCCAAAGCACATGTACGCCAATGCTATTTAACGCCTTTGTCACTTCTGCTTGGGAGTGGTTGTAATAAATATCATGATTACCCAAGACGGCGTAAATACCACAACGACTTTGCAGATGTTTTAATCGCAGCACCAATTGATGAATCGGCGTTGGGTCATCTGTTACGTAATCACCAGTTAATACTATTAAATCTGGTTCAGCTTCGTTAGTAAGTGCGATGGCTTTTGCTAACATATCTTCCGATAGCCGCAAACCATCGTAATGAAAATCTGACAACTGTACCAGTTTGATACCTTCTAAAGATGTGGGAAGTTCCGCAATCTTAACCGTGACTTTATCTACTCTTAAATGTCCTGTAAATAACCAATGCATAAGCCAACCGATACTCCTCATACCAGCGCTTACAGCTTACCAAAAATCAAAATGCAACTTGATAAATTGCAATAATTTATGTCATCTACTCCAAATATAATTACAGCAGTTTTCAGCTATTTAGACCTGATTGGTAAGGGGAATAGGGAAATAGCGAGTGGGGAGTGGTGTAGTTAAATTAGTGGAAAAGCGCTGTAATTAATTGTTTTCGATTATCAAGCTCAACTAAAGCGCTTTTAGATTTAATTTGTCGCTAGTGGTGAGTTAGGATAGTGACTAGAATTGCCCCGTTTGATGTAGAATTGAGAATTTTTCACTCACTTTCTAGCGTAATTATAGTAACTTCTGGGCGGCAAAATAAGCGTCCAGGGAGGTAAGTTCCCAAGCCACGATTGACGTATAGCTGATTTTTTCCTAAGCGATGGAAACCTTGGGCCCATTCCCAATGAGTTACTACAGAAACATTTTCTTCCAAAAATCGCGCTTTCCGTCGTAGTTTGTGGGGTATTTTTTTGGCAATTTTGCTGTAAACCAAGGCTGCTGGGCCAATTTTGGGAATCACAATTTGACCGCCGTGAGTATGACCAGATAGTTGTAAATCCACTCGCCAGTTTTGTAATATCTCCGCAGTATCTGGGTTATGAGATAAAACAATGCAGGGTGTGTTCGGGTCTAGCTGGTTCATAACCAACTTAGGATTGAATTCCCGCGACCAAGTGTCGGCTAGTCCAACAATGGGTAATTCTTTTCCTAGAGGATAGGCAATTTCGTTCCAAAGGACGTGAATTCCAATGCTGGTTAATGCCTCTGTGATTGCTGCTTTTGCGTGTTTATAATGAATATCGTGGTTGCCAAGAATACCACATATTCCAAAACGGCTTTCCAGATGCTTGAGTCGAAGTATTAATTGGTGAATTGGTTCGGGATCGTCAGTTACATAGTCGCCTGTCAATAAAACTAAGTCTGGTTCAGCTTCATTGCTAACTGCGATCGCCTTTTCTAGCATACCTTCCGATAGCCGCAAACCATCGTAATGAAAATCTGATAACTGCACCAACTTCTTACCCTGTAATGATGCAGGCAATCCTGCAATCTTAACCGTCAATTTCTCTGTACTCAACGGCCCAGATAACAACCAATGCATAAGACGTTCAATAAACCATAATCATAGAGCTTATAGCTTAGCTGAACATCGCCGAATTGTGTGTAGGAACCAATAGAACTTGTTGAAAATTTCATGAAAGCTAGAGATTGTGGCGTATTTATACTAGGACTTACGCAAGGAATATTTTGTCATTGCAACTAGAACGTAGTGTAGGGAAACAATCCCAGCGTCATACCATTTCACGAAATACCTGATACAGATGGATGGGTAGGGGTGTACAGCTGTCATTGGTGTCAACTTAAGCTCAAACTCTTGTAATAAAAAATTAGCGCTACCTTCCCTTGAAGATAACGCTATTATTTTGATTTAATTCAAAAATAAAATATTTAAATGACTTTGCTAAATCTTCTTGGTTGATTGGTTGCAATATTGCTCCTATACAGCACTGCTACGAGTTAACAAGTTCCACAAGAAAACTGCTACAAGTGCGCCTAAAACTGCTACTACGACACCGGGTATGCTGAGAGTGGGAGCTGCTAGAGTTAACGTTCCCGTACTAAAAAAGATACCCAAGCTACCACCAACAAAAGCACCGATAATTCCTAACAAGATTGTTCCGAGAATTCCGCCGCCTTGATGACCGGGGTAGATAGCTTTGGCGATGGCACCAGCAATTAAACCTAAAACAATCCAAGCAAGAATATTCATGATTATTAATTTGGTAACAGGTTTTTTACTTACAAATTAATATTAACAATCTGAGTATTAGTACTCCATCCATCATCCGAATTAATTATTAATATCCATAAGTAGTACTTAAATAAGTGTTAATTGATTTCATATATCCTCCTATTGGGGTAGATAATCCAGAAAAAAAGCTCCTAGTTGGTCTTTAACTAGAAGCTATCAAACTATTGCTTGGTAATAACAGTATATTGATTTTCAATGGGCTATCTCCTCTACTAGAAGTGTCATTTATCATTAGTCATTGGTTATTAGTTATCAGTCATTAGCTATTTGTCTTTGAAATTTTCCTGGTAAAAATGCTGTTGCTAGCTTGTTTACCGATAAGAGATACCAAAGTCAAAAGCTAGCGGACTCGGCTTAACATACGCCGTACTCAGCCAACTTTGTTGTTCCCTAATGACTAATAACCTATGATAATTACTTTCATTTACTACTACTAATCTTCCATCGTTCTTGATGCATAGGAACTCGTAGCAAGTTACTTAAAGACCAATGGATTATCAAGTAAATCAAACTACTCAAAGTCAATAGCATTACAGTCAAGATCGTCTTATATGCGTGAATATGCCACCAAAAGGCCTTGGCTTGTGTTGTACCTAACTGTACAAACTTCAGCCAATTCACTACATTAACGCTATTGGAATCGTGAAACGATGCTACTGTGTTTTCTCGCGCAATTGTCATTGTAATCACTCCTTGAGTCCCAAGCATTGAGGTTATTTTCTTATAACTACGATAAACCTATCGGTTTATCGTTATTTTATTATATGCAATATCTCATAGCTTGATGCAATAAGCAAGTGTGGGAATGGGGCATAGGGCATAGGGCATATTAGTATTGAAAATTAGGTATTAGAAAACTAGTTGAGACTGCCAAATCCTAGCTTTCAATGCCCAATGCCCCATGCCCAATGCCCAATCCTATGCCTAATCAAATTTGGTTATCACAGTTACAAAAACATAAAGCGATCGCAGTTATTCGCGCTGCTAAAAAAGAATGGGGACGAGAAATGGCTATGGCTGTGGCGTCTGGGGGAATGCAGCTAATTGAAATTACCTGGAATAGTGATGGTGCTGAGGAATTAATCAGTGAACTACGTTCGGAATTACCAGGCTGTACTATTGGCACTGGTACGCTGTTTAATATGCAGCAGCTCAAGGAAGCCATCACTTCTGGGGCGCAATTTTTGTTTACACCCCATGTTGACTCGGCAATGATTCAAGCAGCGCGAGAAAAACATGTGCCTATTATCCCAGGAGCGCTGACGCCTACAGAAATTATTACCGCTTGGAGTCACGGTGCTAGTTGTGTAAAAGTGTTTCCCGTGCAAGCGGTGGGCGGGGCTAATTATATTAAAAGTTTACAAGGCCCCCTGGGTGAGATTCCCTTAATTCCCACTGGCGGTGTCAGCGTAGAAAATGCCAAAGAATTTTTACAAGCAGGGGCGATGGCCGTGGGTTTGAGCAGTGAATTATTTCCCAAAAACCTTGTTAGCGAGGGTAATTGGGAGGCGATCGCAACTAAGGCAGCAAAACTAATGCAACATTTGAGTTAATTTAGAATCAAATCATCAAAAATTTATGTCTATTAAACTAATAGATATGGAAAGAAAAGTGAAAACTGGTAACTTTCCTAAAACCAGATAATTTGAGTGTGAGTGTATCTAGTATGAAAAGGCAGATTTATCCTAACTGGGTGCGTAATTTTAAAATCCTCCTCGCTGGTACAGCACTATCTTTAAGTGTTTTTACTACTACTGAAACAAGTGAAGTTTGGGCAAATTCTCAAAATCCAAGCTTTACCCAAACAATGCAGAAATTACAAAAATCGGATAAACGTTGGATTCAAATTAATCTTACAAAACAACGATTAATAGCTTGGGAAGGCGACAGAGTTGTTTATGGGAGTGCCATTTCTTCTGGTAAAAAATCCACTCCCACCTTAGTTGGTACTTTTAATATTCAATCCAAGTTTAAAACTACAAGGATGAGGGGAACAGGCTACGATGTTCCTAACGTTCCCTATGCCATGTTTTACCAAGGTAACTACGGTATTCACGGTGCTTACTGGCATAAGAGATTTGGTACTCCAGTGAGCCACGGCTGCGTAAATCTTGCACCTAAACATGCTAAATGGCTATTTGGATGGGCATCCGTGGGTACACCAATAGTCATTCATAAATAGTAGGTGAAGCCACTCTAAGGTTATTTCGGTAAAAAATTTATAAATAACAGGAAATCAAAACAATTGAAAGATTTCCAGCAACATTTTATGCTGGGAATCTTCGGAATCGGAATTATTCAACTTCAAGTAAAATGTAGGGTAAGGCATGAATACAAATGTTGGATTTTAGAGTTGAAATTTTGGATTGAGAGCGTGTTTCATAAATCTCCAAAATCCTATCTATGCCAATTTGTGATGCAAGTATTTGCCTAAAATCAATAGACATCTTGCAAAAGTGCTTTTTGCACTGTTGTGGTAAAAGGGATGCATCTTTATTGGGGAAAGAGAAAATACCAAACCTTTCCCCTTCCCCTTTTCCCCACTTCTGCTAGAAGTCTAATAAGCGTAAATCCTGACAATTTATCTCTCAGAACAAATGCAAATAATACCGATTCAAAAAATGTTTGCGACAGATACCCCACCCGCCTGACGGCACCCTCCCCTTGCCAAGGGGAGGGTTGGGGAGGGGTCTTGTCTATGTGTCGCATTCTTTTTTCAAATTGGTATTAGCTCAGGAAATTCGGCGTACCATTACCACCATTCTTACCAACGGCGGGAATTTCTATTAGGCTATCTGTGGCTTTGCCAGTACCGTCGTTGGTGACTTTTGTGGTGTCACCGGGATGTCCGTTGGGGACAAACAGTTGCGGGTGGTCAAAGGGTGCTTTTTCGTAACGGACTCGGTCATCGGTTAGCGCTTTTAAGAAGGCTACTAATTGCTGTTTTTCTTCTGGTGAAAGATTCAGGCGGGGAAGCGCTCCAAAGTCACCACCGCGATTGTAAAAATCAATGACTTGTTCTAAAGTTGCTTGACCTCCATTGTGGAAGTAGGGAGCCGTGAGTTCCACGTTGCGAAGTCCGGGTGCTTTGAAAGCTCCATCGGCAACTACGGTTTCAGTGGGCTGCAACGGTGGATTTAGGGTAGGGGGGTTTTCACCAAGGAGAAGCTGAAATTTCCCTAACTGCGCCAATCGAGCCTCTGACAAGGGATTACCTTGGCCGTTACCAAATAAACCATCGTTACCACCCAAGCCAAGGTCATCTGTGTTTGGTCTAACACCAATTCTGAAGAAGCCATTATCTTCGGGGCTGTTTGGTGGGAACGGCGCACGTTTGATTCGTCCGTTCTTGGTGACATTGCTCACTGAAGCGGCGGTGAATTCTGGTGCAGTGTGACAACCAATGCACAAAGCTTTACCTTCAAATAGTTGTTTACCTAGTTGCTGCTGTTGGGTGAGGGCGGTGTTTTTACCTTCTAGGAAGCGATCGTAGGGTGTGTCATTGGAAATGAGTGTAGACTCGTACAACTGAACTGCCAGACCGAAGAATAGGGAGAAGTTGTACTCCATCAATGTATATTCATTAGTCTCCAAGGAGCGATCGGGTCTTTTAACGAAAGTACGTCTACCTTGGGAATCAACCTGGATGAGTTTGTTAGACTTCCACCACTCTGGTTTAAAGGCATCTTGAATCATGCGATCGTAGGTTCTATCTTTGAGTCCTGGTCTAGGCCATCTGCTATCTGCACCTAAAACACTATCTTGTGGATGCACAAGCTGTTTACCTAGCGGTCTCAGAGGAAATAACTTTTTCGCAAGTTTTCGGGGTAGTTTTTTACCTTTACTAGGGTTGGTTCGGCCAAATTTATCACCAATTTCTTGAAAAGTCCGACCATCAGCAGACACCTCAAAGGAACTGAGTGGCGGCCCAACTGCTTGGGATGCTAAAGAGGAATTATTCAGGCTAATTTTGACAAACTCCAGCTGATTTAGATTTTTGGCTTTGACAACAGAAGCGTTAGGATCTCTCAAGCCGAAAGGATTCACCCCATTAAAGATGTTCTGTGCCCTTCCGTCCCAGAAGTTGCGGAAGTTAAATACTGCATTAATTACGCTTGGGGTGTTACGGGCCTGGACGCGACGCACATTTACGCCTCCCACGTTAAACACGGGATCTGGCTGAGTTTGTACTTGGTCTTCCGCACTACCAGGTACGACATCAACAAACTTCGTATTGGTAACTCCTTGGGAAGAACTGACATCGTTGCGATCGGATATGACGCTGTTAGGATCGTTGGGGTCTGCTAGTTTGTGGAAGGGAAAATCTTGTGGCTTGAGTTGGTAGTTTGGTAGTCCTCCGATGTCAAAAACTGTATCGGGATTCTCTGTGCCATCTGCGTTAACCCGCAACAGTCCTGGAGCTATTTGATTTTTGGATCTATTGTCGGCTCCAGCGTGAAAGTGACAAGTGGCACAGGAGGTCACGCCGTCGCTACCCACCTGCATATCCCAAAAAAAAGCCTTTCCTAATTTGATGGCGGCTGCTTTGTCTTTGATAAAGTCTCTGAGATTGTCTGGTTCTGGAACAGGCACACTTTTGAGGGAAGGTGGCGATGTGGTAATCTGGGCTGAGACAGTATTTCCAGCTATTACTGCTGCCATAATCATCACAGCAATTACTATGGTTTTGGAAAATCTCCATCTCCAAGGATTAAACTTGCCAGATTTAGATCTTTGCCTTTGGGGCTTGATGTCAATAGGCAATTCATAGCGCTGCAATTTTGGCTGATTAGCTAAGCCTGGAATTGCTTGCTTGATTCTTGCGACCAAAAATTTGAGCGAAAATCTACCTGTTGAATTGAGTAGTAAATAAATTGGTAGGCTAGTCAAAACTAGCACCAAGACTATTACGGGTATAGTCCCCATAGTTGTTGGTTATAAATTAAGACTGAAAAAAATTATACGTTCAGTAAAAACCATGAAATTTATTGTTTAGGTAAAAGAATTACTAATTTTATGTGAACAAAAAACTCATGAAGGCATAACTCAATTGATGAAAGTTAGCAATCTTTATTTACATTTTTTAGAGAAAAAATCGTTGATATCCTTAACTAGTAAGAGGTTGATAAAATTTAGATATGTAGAATATATATGTTTAAGTTGATTATTAGCCATAGTTTGCAGAGCATATTTAAATGTCACTACATCAAATTTCTGGCCGCTGGCGCTTAGGGCTGGCGTTATCATTGCTGACAGTATTATTGTGGGGAATTTTACCAATTGCTCTGGCGGTAACTCTGCAAGCATTGGATGTATATACAGTTATTTGGTTTCGTTTTCTAGTATCATTTGTTTTGCTTTTTGTGTATTTGGGAACAAGTGGAAAATTACCAAGATTGGAACAATTGCGTTCTGGTTCTAGGAAATTATTAGCGATCGCTACATTGTTTTTAGCGATGAATTACTTTTTATTTATGCAAGGGCTGGCCTTAACATCACCGGCGAATGCTGAAGTTCTGATTCAATTAGCTACTGTTTTATTAGGTTTGGGCGGTTTAGTAATTTTTCACGAACGTTATCAGTTGTATCAATGGCTTGGTGTAAGTGTACTGAGTTGCGGTTACTTGTTATTTTTTCGGGAACAGCTAACGAATTTAATTACAGCACCTAATACCTACATAATAGGTAGCATTTTAATTGTGCTGGGAGGAGCAGCATGGGCGATTTATGCTTTGGCGCAAAAGCAATTATTACAATTTTTATCTTCCCCTAGCATCATGCTAATTATCTACGGAGGGTGTGCTTTATTATTCACTCCCTTAGCTCAAGTGAAATCAATTTTTATACTTGATACTTTGCACTCAGGAATGTTGATTTTTTGTGCTTTGAATACTCTAATTGCTTATGGTGCTTTTGCTGAATCATTAGAACATTGGGAAGCATCAAGAGTAAGTGCAGTATTAGCGTTAGCTCCCATTGTCACATTAATATCAGTTGCCATTGTATCAGCGATCGCACCTAATTTAATTCCACCAGAACGCTTCACTTTTGTTGGAATATTAGGAGCAGGTTTAGTAGTCGCGGGTTCAGTGGCTATTGCTTTGGGCAAAAGTGATTGAAGAAGTGGGAAGTGGGAAGTCAGAATTCAGAATTCAGAATTCAGAATTCAGAATTCAGAAGTCAGAAGTCGGAAGTCGGAAGTCGGAAGTCGGAATTTATTCTGGTGGTCTGTCCCATTAATGTTGTAGTAAAAAATGTTCGTAGTAAGCACTTTAGTGCTTAAAAAATCAAGAACTAAAGTGCTTACTACGAACCGTGATTGATTCTGAATTCGGAATTATTTTTCATTGTAATAAGAATTTTTTTCAACAATTTTGCTATTTTTTTATCAATCAAAGTTGTGCCATCTTCAAAGTTACAACATAGATACTGAGGCAAGATATTTTTTCGTTTGTTATGATTTTCTAGTGAAGGCGAACTACTGAAGTCATGCTTCTGTAAAATCGATACTTTTCCCACAAGTTTGACTTTGTAGCGATTTAATTTGTTCAATTGATAGCCAAAAAAAATGTTTGAAGAAGAATTTGGAAGGCGGGATTAATGTTGACAGTTGATTGTTGAGTGTTGACTGTTGACTGTTGACTGTCAAATTTATGATTTTGTAGGGGGTTTAAAACCCATTTATTCAGATGCTCGCGCACTTGGTAATGCTGTGTTATCTGCAATTGATACACAAATCATAATAAATTCTGAATTCTGAATTCTGAATTCTGACTTCTGACTCCTGAATTCTGACTTCTGACTTCTGACTCCTGAATTCTAACTCCTGAATTCTGAATTCTGAATTCTGAATTCTTTTATCAACGTAGCAGGGTGGCCGAAAAACTACCAAAGCCAACACGTCAAAACCAGACTACCGAAACAGTTGAGCGATGAATAGTTTGTTTGGTAATTGGGCCAGCACCCTGAGAAAAAATTCTCTATTGCTGGTTCTGTCAATGGTGCTGCCAATGTTTGGAATGAGTAATTCTGTTTTGGCAGCAGAACGCATTTATGCGTCTTATTCAGCTTTAGAGCTGTCAATTTCTGTGACGGCTTTAGAAAATTACGCTAAAACAGGTGTAATCGAAGGTGATTTAGCTGCATATCAACAATATTTACCTGTTGAAAAGTTTGAAGAATTGCGACGGATTTTACTAAATCGCGTGAAAGTTAGTCCGCCAATAGTTTCGCAACTTTTGTACACATCCCAAGGAGAATTTCTACTGCATCGGTTGGCGCAAGTGATTAAAAGCAAATCTCCTCAGCCAGAATCAGAAGTTGCTGCTTTGCGTTCGGCGCTGATTTTAGCATCTGGAGAATCAGGAGGTTTAACACTTTTAAATGTGTTACGTAAATATCCAAGCAAAAGCATTCATCTGGATGTAGCGCAGACTTTTCAAATAGCTACAGAATTGGATAAACTTGTTAATCAAACCCATCGAGCGATCGCGGCAGTTTCTCAAAAGTCAAATATCGAAGCTAATAGCATCCAACAATCAAATTTATCACAACTACCTAAGTTAGAAATTCCGGGAAAATATAAGTCACAAAAATATACATTAAAATTTTTGGATTCCCAACGCCATCGCCTACTATTAACTGATGTTTATCTTCCCAAAATTTCAACTCCCGCATCTGTAATTGTGATTTCTCACGGCTTGGGTTTAGACAGCAGCAATTTTCAATATTTAGCTTCTCATTTAGCATCATACGGATTTGCTGTAGTTGTTCCCAATCATCCTGGTAGCAATACAATAAAATCGCCTTCGCTGTTGAATAAACACACCAACGAACTAGCACAACCAAGTGAATTTAAAGACCGACCTTTAGATATTACGTATATATTGAATCAATTGGAAAAAGCTAACCAATTTGATTCAAGGTTTAAAAATCGGTTAAATGTGCAACACGTTGGTGTATTTGGTCAATCTTTGGGAGGCTACACAGCTTTAGCCTTGGCGGGCGCTAAAATTAATTTTGAGCAGTTAAAACAAGACTGTCAGTTAACAGGATTGAAAAAAACCTGGAACATGTCTTTACTGCTTCAGTGTCGTGCTTTGGAATTGAATATTAATCATTTTGGGAAAAATTATAGCCTACGAGATGAGAGAATTAAAGCAGCGATCGCAGTTAATCCAGTTACTAGTTCTATTTTCGGTGAATCTGGCTTAAATCAAATAAAAACTCCAGTGATGATTGTTAGCAGTAGTGATGATACTGTTGCACCAGCTTTATACGAACAAATTCTACCTTTCTCTGGGTTAGCAAATCCCCAAAAGTATCTTGTCATGCTTGTAGGTGGTACTCACTTTTCCATTATTGGTAATGCAAATCCTACAAACCAACAAGTATCATTACCTGCTGATATGATTGGCGATGCTTCCCAAGCGCGTCGTTATATGACTGTTTTAAGTTTGCCTTTTTTCCAAAGTTATATTGCAGGAAAGTCACAATATATTCGTTATCTTAATGCTAGCTACACTCACAGCATTTCTAGTAAGTCTCTGGGTTTGAGTTTTGTTGAGTCATTAAATAGAACTGAATTACCACAAATTTCGGATATTTCAGGAGGTAAATCTTTAAAAAAAAAGTTCCTAACACTATAGTCAGCTTCGGATTTTGGATGCTGGATATTGGTGTTTCACTATTGAATGTGATGATTTCTATTTGATTGAGGAATCAGTTGTAATCTCTCACTTTTTTATAGGGATTTTTAGTTAAGTGAGGTATGGGAGCAATGTTTTAAACGCAGAGGGGCGCGGAGGACAGCGCAAAGGTACGCAGAGGTTTGCTCAGTTTTATTAGCGATGTATTAAGTATCTCTGCACATTAGGTTTCATCTGTGTTTCAATCCCTAATAGGGAGTAGATGAAATTTCAATATTCAGTTAGAAGAAGCGATTTATGAAGTGCTAGGTGTTTCAATCCCTAATAGGGAGTAGATGAAATTTCAATTCTCTAAAGGTGTCTATTCTCTCTGCATCCTGCGGAGAGTTTCAATCCCTAATAGGGAGTAGATGAAATTTCAATATGAGAATAAAATTCAGGCGAATGCACTTGATTTAGATGTGTTTCAATCCCTAATAGGGAGTAGATGAAATTTCAATCTACTGGAATTTCAGGATGTCAAAGGCTGTTTGCCGTTTCAATCCCTAATAGGGAGTAGATGAAATTTCAATCATTATCGCCAAGCGCGTAGGACTTGGCAGTGGCGTGAATTATGAAGTTTCAATCCCTAATAGGGAGTAGATGAAATTTCAATTGCGATCGCAATGATAGCTTGAGCAAGCGATTGTAAGTTTCAATCCCTAATAGGGAGTAGATGAAATTTCAATTTTCTAATAAATCCTTGTCTTGTTGTTGAATTTGCGTTTCAATCCCTAATAGGGAGTAGATGAAATTTCAATAGTACGCCCCAAGCCCAAGCTTTAGCAATTCAAGGTTTCAATCCCTAATAGGGAGTAGATGAAATTTCAATCAGTTATTAATAACTGGTGATCCACCACGGTTACTAGTTTCAATCCCTAATAGGGAGTAGATGAAATTTCAATTCTTTATCAATCAATTCGTCGCAAGTTTTATTTATCCGTTTCAATCCCTAATAGGGAGTAGATGAAATTTCAATTCTGGCGAACCTCCAGAACCAGATGATTATTCGTTTCAATCCCTAATAGGGAGTAGATGAAATTTCAATGCGCTAGCCCATCAGCTCAGTAATGTTGAAAATTCCGTTTCAATCCCTAATAGGGAGTAGATGAAATTTCAATAATCAGAATGTGTTTTATTCATGTATATTGCTCTAGTTTCAATCCCTAATAGGGAGTAGATGAAATTTCAATAGCGGTAGCCTGAAACATTGTTTGTATTTGGTTTTCAAGGTTCGGTAGCGCGGATGAGGAAATCATAGCATGTGAAATGGACATTGGGTTTGAGGAAAATGGCTAGAACGTAGTCTGTGTAAGGTGCGCGGGTACTTTCTGAGCTATTTTCCCCGAAACTCTTGCAGCAGAGGGATTTGAAGGTTACTTACTGCAATTTGGTTTTGAACATCTACCCATCCGCGCACTCAGCAAAGAAAATAGAGTCATCACGAATTTTTTCGCCACCAATACGTTCAACTTTACCGAGACAGCAGGCACACAAAAAGTAAAAAAGTATACTATCGGTTTCCGGCTTGATTAACTTGTTTAAACGCGATCGCAATTTTGCGTACTGAGTATCTGTCAGATGGCATTCAAATACACTGTACTGTACCCATTGTCCATAGGACTTGAGAATTTTGTGAATTTTAGTACGGCGTTTATCTTCAGAAATATCATAAGACACAACAACATTCATTGCTAGTTTTTTCTGCACTTTCAACACCAATGACTCAATAATTACTAATTTGTAATGAGGTAGGCCGCTTTTTGGTAAGGTAATTCGTAATTAAAGATTGATTAATTACGAATTATTATGAAAAATAGCTAAGTTTCTACTTCAACACTAATGGTGGATATTTTTCGGTTTCACCCATCAAGTATTTTGCTAATAATCGAGCCTGTAATTCAAATGCTTCTTGATAAGTACATTTGCGTCCGAATACAGGATGTTTAAATTCGGATTGTTTTTTTTGTGCATATTGCTGCAAAAATCTTTTTCGCCCTTCTGGGGTTAGAGAAACCGCTCCACTCAACGGTTCTGTGATAAAATCTGGTTTTGTTAACAATTGTCTATTTAATACAGACAATACAATTGCGTCTACAACTAACGGACGAAACTCTTCCATTAAGTCTAATGCTAGTGATGGTCTACCGTAGCGATCGCAATGCAAATATCCTAAATATGGATCGAATCCAGCAATATTGACAGCACCTTGAATATCATGGCGCAATAACGAATAACCAAAGCTGAGTAAAGAATTCACCGGATCGGTTGGAGGACGGCGGACGCGTTTATCAAAACTAAATTCTGTACTCTTAATTAATTCGTCAAAACAACCAAAATATGCTGCACTTCCAGCACCCTCTAAACCGCGCAGTGAGTTAATATTTTGAGTAGTTTCAATGGGAGCGATCGCTTGCTCTAAACGTGTTACATTTACAGACAAATCTAAATCTGGATTTTCACGTTGACGGCGGTTGAGAAGATTTCGATAGTTTTTCAACTTTCCGCGCACAAAACCTTGTACTATATGAATTGCTTGGGCTGATTCACCGGCTGCTTGCCATTGGGCTTTACGCACAAAAATATTTTTAGTCACTTCTGGTTCTATCCTTCCTAAATAACGACCATTTTCTGTGAGAAAAGTCAGAGGTATATGTCGTTCTAGTAGTTCCGAAATCACTGCTGGGGAAACAGTAGCACGTCCTAAAACTACAACACCATCAACCTTAATTAATGGCACATCTAAAATTGTCTTTTTTTCAAATTTGACATGTAGCCTTTCGTCAACTTTCCCAATAAAAGCATCTTCTTGAGTAACGTATACTGTACCCATAATTACATCCTAAATTAACAAAAAACTGGCTTTTAAGACGCAATAAATCACGTCTCTACAAGAGTAAATTTGCACTGAAATGAATTGGATTGACCTAAAAACTCTCTTTTAATTCTGAATTCTGACTTCTGAATTCTAACTTCTGACTTCTAACTTCTAACTTCTAAATGCTGAATTCTAAATTCTAAATTCTGAATTCTGACTTCTGAATTCTGACTTCTGAATTCTGACTTCTGAATTCTGAATTCTGAATTCTGATTAATTCCCTTCTTGATAGCGTTGTAATTTTTCTGTAGCTTGAGGTAAACAGTGTGAAAATAAACTACATCCATCACAGCGTTTGGATTTGATAGCTTTGGGCATTGCACCCGTGAATAACAGTGTTTGCACGGCTTCAATAGTGGCGATCGCACTTTGTCGTAATTCTTCAGAAATCTCCACTAATTGCCGTTGATGAGTTTGTGCATAGTAGATATAGCCAGTATTAATAACTTGGCCTGTCATTTCTTCTAAACATAAAGCTTGGGCGCAAACTTGTAATTCATCATTATCCCATTCGCCCTTACGTCCTCGTTTATATTCTACTGGATACCACTCACCATTTTCCGATTCAATTAAATCAGATTTACCGATTAATTTGTATTTTTCAGACTTCAGCCAAATAGCTCTTATTTGCCAAGTATCTTCCCGTTGTCCCTCACCAACAGTATGCACTCGCTCATGTAAACTTGTGCCTTCAATTGTGTATTGATTATCAATAAATTCTCCAGCACAAAACATTCGCCAACAGCGATGGGAACAGTAGCTATATTGATTTAAAGCCGCAATAGCAATGTAATCACTTTCATTCATATTTTTGATTAACTATTTCAAAATCCAAAATCCAAAATCCAAAATTTAAAATGGTTATATTCGGCGTACCATTCCCATTCCCATTGTTGTTTTCCGTCCCAATCCTGCGTATAATGCAAAATTAGCTAAAGCATTGATTTGCTTAATTACTAACGGTTCAACATCACCTAAAATCCGATAGCTAATTCCACCAACACAACCAATAAACTTACTTTCATAGTTGCTGATAACTTCAGTATTAATATCAAAAGCACTGGGATAAATTGATTCAACAGAAATACTAGATAATTCAATCCCGCTGTATTTATTCCAACGACTCAAAAGGCTATTAAACACAGATTCTTTGATAGGGAGGACATTATCATATCCACCTTGGCGGAAAGATACCGGTGTAGCAAAAGTGAAATTGATAGTGCGATCGCTTTGGGATGCTTGCTCATACAATTGTGTATAACTGCAAGCATTAGCCCAAGGTTGCGTAGATTGCGGAGTACCTTGAATACTGGTAATATGTAAATTTGCAGAACCCAAATGCCAAGGATGTTCCGGATTAAGATTGAGCCAAAGTCCAGTTAATTTACTAAACAAACTGTCATCAAGTAGAGAAATACGCCACCAACAGGGAGTACCAGCCGGAATTGGTTTTTGATGATTAAATTGCAACATCTGGTGATGTTGTTTGTGTTGTCGTTGTATTTGCAACGGCGAGAGAGTAAAGGCTTTATCTGTATTAGAAGAATGCAAATAATCTGCCAAACTAGAATCAACAGAATTAATCAGAGTCAGAAATAGTGCATGGTAATGTCTCCCAGTCAGAAATTCCGGGTAAATGGGAGATTGGGGAATCAAGTTGAGGACAAGACTGTGGGGCATGAATAATTTAAAATGGTAGATGTAAGGTAGGCATTGCTACTATTTTCAAGGGTCAAAAATCCCTTTCTTTCCTCTTATCTCTGTGTTCTCTGTGCCTCTGTGGTTAGATAAATTACTATTAAACCGCAGAGACGCAGAGGGCGCAGAGGGTAATTTTTCCAGTCACCTTGAAAGGTTGAAATTAAGCTTTAAATCGATACTGCATTTTTGCAGGTAAGCGCAATTTTTCAGTTTTATTAGGACTATTGAATTCGTAATATTGTCCTTGGCGAATACTGACATTTTGAATCAGACTCACCGGGGGCATATTTACTACATCGTAGCTAATAACTTGATGAGTAAACATCACATCCAAAGGATTTAAAGGGTAAGAAAAAGTAAAGTCACCTGTTTTTAATTCAATTTTGGTAACTTCTTGAATTGTCACTTCAGCTTTACTCATCCATTTGCCTAAACGAATCCATTTTGGTAGCTTCAGTTGCTTTTGAGAAATGATAAACAACTCAAATTGACTTTCCGGTGCAATTTCTTTCGCCCTACCAAAACTAGGAATATTTTTTTGCGTTTTCTCCATTTCCACATGATAGTTATTATTAGCATACTTCCATGTGTTGAGAATAGCAGTATGTTTAACTGCACGCCCAGGTGTTACATAAATTCCTTGTTGATTTAGCGGCGTTAAATGTGCCTCATACTTAGGAACTTGTTCGGAACAAAAGTAACGATAAGAATGTTCTTCAGTGACAGTAGTAGAGTAAATTTCGCTGTCTACTAAGCCTAACGCATAGCAGAGTGCGTAGTTGTGAATTACTGGTTCTGTTTCGTAAAGTCGCCCGATTTCACGAGTTGCATAATAAAGGCTGTCATGAAGCTCTAATTGACAGCAATAGATGATTGGCATAGCTATTATCCAGCCTTAGCAGCAGTTTTCTTTTTAGTAATGTGTTTTTTGGCGTATTCTTTAGCTTCCGCATCAGCTTTTTGTAAAATTGACTTGATTCCTGTTTCGCTACCTGTGAGAACTTTAACTTCATTCAAAAGAGGTTTAAAAGCATCACCAATAAAGTCGGTATGAACGATAAATTCATCAGCCATTAAACTTTCAATTGCACTTTTCGCAGCACTAATTACATCATCTTCATCTAAAGGCTCAGGAGAATTAATAGTTTGATTTGACTGCATTTTGTCATAGATTCCTTGAGTCCAACGCAAATTACTAGTAATTTCTCCATCAGCAAATACAACACCAATTAATTCGTTTCTAACGCGACCTGTACGGGTTGTTTGCGCTCCATAGTGACGAGTGCGTAAGATGTTATTAAAGACGTAGAGAAAACTAGCTTCAGTGGGGTCTTTTACTGTGACAATACTGGGGAAGAAAACTTGCGGTCTGATGTGGTCTTGTTGGTTAATTCTGCTAGTAACTTCACCAGGTTTAGAACCATCTTCTCCTTTAGAAGCCATTGTCCCATTTTCAAAAGGAGCATTCAAGGTAAAAGTTTCATGTGATTCATCAAAAGCTGTGATAGAAAATGCTGTATCGACAACAACTTTCGATTTTTCAGAGCCAGAATCACCAATGGCAAAACCGTAAATAATGCAATCAGGATTATCCATTGCAAAATTAACGTTATACTCGCATTCTTTAGCAGTCATTAAGCCATAATTACGCAGTAATTCACGACCAACTAAACGTTCTGGGGTTGATTGCTTTCGTTTGAACATTGATAGACGGCTAATAGTAGTTTTATCTTTGACTCCAGCCCTAACTCTTGCTTTATTGAGTTCGCCATCTGTTTGAAATAGCGGATAAGATTCAGTAATGCGAATCGTTAAAAAATGAGCGTATTTACCCATAGGTTTATAGGGAATTTCAGCTTGGAATAATTTGCTATCAACTGCTTTAAGCAATGCCATAATAAACCTCCAAAATGATGTATTTTTTAGAAAAAGTGAAATTTTTAGTCAGACTCAGATTCAGGAGATTTTTCATTTCTTTCTAAGTTTTCTTGATCGTCTTTTAGGCGATAGAGAAATTCACAAGTATCTCGAATTAAATTGAGTTGACGACCTGCTAAACGAGCGCGATCGCCTGCAAAAGATTTTTCAAATACCTCCTCTACAAAATACCGTGCAAATTCTAAAACAGCCAGCCGTTCTTCTTCCCGTTTACTCATTATCCAACGTCCTTCTGCTGTGGAAGAATGCACCCGATCCATCAGTTTAAAAACCTCTGCTGCTACTGCTGCAACTAAGGTTTCACCATGAAACACACTTAACTCAGCTTTGAGTATAGTTTCAGCAGCAATATCAATCGGTTTCAACACCGCATTAGACTTGGGATTATAACGCTTATTAGCTCTATAAAAACGGCGATAAAGTTCGGTTAATTTCTTAGGATGATTCAGACTTGATTCTTCTCCCACAATTAATTCCTCATTGATAGAGTCAAATTTTGCATAAGGGTCAAAACAAGGGTAAAAATGATAGGTATAAAGCCGAATTTTTTCAATTCTGGCTGTTTCCACACCCTGGTTTCGTACCCAACGGTTAAGATAAGAAAAGACATACAACGCACTAGTTTCAAAATCCTTTGCTAGTTCTGTAAATCTTCCCCAATTGGCATCATAACCAGACTTTCCTTGTCGCGCGTTCACATCTAAATGAATCGCGTAAGCAGCAGTAAGTACATTTAAAGGTGCTGGATATTCAATACCATTTTCATTCCAACCTTCAAGAATGTAATCCAATCGAAATCTGTCCCTTTTTACCAAAGCGCGAAATGCATGAGGCGCACTGTCAAGAAAAACGCTTTCTTCAAACTCAGCACCATCATTAAAAGGTGGAATTGGCGACTCAGAAACTACAGTTTTCACATCCAAAATCATCGGGAAAGCAAACGCTAACCAGCTAGGCATTACCCAAGATTCTGTATCAGTGCTATCTCTTCCTGGTGGTAGCGCCATAAAGTAAAATGTTAAAGGTTGGTCTTCAGGATAGGAAAGCTTAAATGTGCGGTCTTTATCGTCTTCTAAGTTTTCATCAATCAAAAAACTATCCACACTTTGATAATCTTTCTTAGCCAAATGAGCTTGCAAATCCTTAGTAATAAAATGATTGCGAACACTCGTATCAAAGCGAGTTTGAGCAATCCCACTATAAGCTTTTTGTAAAAATTTATTAGTTTCTGGTGTAAAATAATAAGTGGGATAAAAGTAGAGATAGCGATATTTACCATCTTCAAATCTTTTACCTACTGCTTGGGTTTGATTCATCAAAATTTGCCTCAGCATCATTTCTACACCCGCAATGCTAGAAATATTACGCTTGGCATTAGAACCACCCAACATTTGTTTATTTGTATAAACTTGGGGTGTAAATAAAACTGCTGATTCCATCTGTTCGGTGACAGTGTAAGCAGAATGAGAAATTGAACAAATTAACTGCCGTCCTCGTCCAGGTTTTTTCGCAGCATTATAGTTATCTAACTCCTGGAAAAAATTTTCACTTTGAATTTTGGATGATAGTTGTTGATTTGTACTTGGTAACATCACAACTCGCGTTACCCATTCCCTTAAATCATCCCAACCATCAGGTAACTCATATTGTGCAAGAATTGGAGAAATTAAGTTTGTTAAATAGTTGATAACTTCCTGACAACTTTCTCTGACATTTTCAATACCAGGATGGTTTTCCAGATATTTAGCTGCAAGATAATACCATTCATAAGGAACTCCGCCTGTATTTCCCTTTAAGTTATTTTCTTTCAGGCTTTCATTAATGCGCTCAATGTAGCGAATTTGAGGAATATATTCTGTTAAATGCCAAAATTCAGCTACCTGATGAATCAAATTTAAACTTGGTATTTCTGGTAACTTTTTATCTTTTTTGCGAATAGCTTCAATCCGATTAACAGTTTCTTCCCAAATCTTCCGACTTACTAAATCACCAAATTCTGCAATTTGGTCAATGCGGATATCATCAGCAAAGTTGAAATCAAATTCAGCTGGTAAAACTCCTTGTTGTTGAAACTTGACTAAATTTTCACTGCGGCTTTGAGCAACAGATGGTTTATTAGAATTTAAAATGCGTAGAGTTGCATCCAAAGCCACTTGCATCAAGCCTGGAGAATCAAAAAATAAGTTGTAATATTCGGCATATTTCATCCCTTTACCATCTCGACCAAATCCTGTTTGTCTCAAACGCAATTGACCCGCACACAGAGATTTAATATTATTAACTACAAGGTCTGGTAAATCTTTTGCAGAGATTGGAGGAGCATTACGCACAGCTAGGTAAATTACACCTGTTGGCAGATATAATAAGGGTTCATAATATGTATGCTCATCAGTATTCAGGCTAGTATAAGCTTGAATTACAGCATTATTCACCACATTAGTTAAAACACCCCGATTTTCAGCAATGTGGTGATAGGTAAATTGCAATTGTCCATCACTAAGACTGTGGAGAATATCATTTAATCCCCTATGTTCTGCATCTTGGGGATGTTTAATTACTGATGCGAGTAAATCAGCTAAACGAGTCAGATCGCATAAACTACGAATAGTGCGGTCTTTAAGAACAGGATTTAGACCGAATTCAGAAAAATTCCAGTTAGTATCCCAGCGACTTTGTGCATTATAAGCCATGCACAACAAATCATCGATATATTCTTTATACCCTTCGGGATGCTCTGGATTAATAAATTGATCGAGTCCTAATTGTTGAACTTTTTCCTCAATGATTTGCCGATGTTTATCTAAAGGTAATTTGCGACATTCTTCTGGCGCATCAGGGAATTTTTCAAAGTCATGTAGAATAAATGCAGCAATTACTAATCGCCGTTCCCGTTCTTTTACTACTCGCCGGACGGTGGTGTCTAAATTTTCTAATCGTTTCTCAATTAAATTTGCAGGAAATAAACCATTAAGTAAGTGAGTATTGAGTGATTGGTCAGCAGCGTTATCTCGCCTAACTTTACTTTTACCTTCTGCTTCTCGTTTTTGGTCAATTTCATCAAAAAACTTACCACCTTTAGCAGTGACACCAATTGCTATTCGCAGCAAGTTTGGTAACACATATTCGCCAAAATCCGCCATAACTTTATCGCCTGGATTTTGTGTTTGTATTGCTTCACGTAGTAATTTGAGTGTGAGTAGTTCAGCTTCTATTTCGATAGTGCGGTCTGAAGAATCACCATCAAATCCAAAATCACCCGATAACCAATCTTCATCCATTACTTGAGAATTTATATCGTTTTCTGTTTCTAAAAGTGATAATTTTTGAACTTTATTAGCAATTTTACTTTTTTTAATCATCTTCTTGACTCAATGAAATTAAATAAGAGTTAATCTGGCGTACATACAGCGGATATTGTTGCAATGCAAAACTGATAGATTCAAAAACTTGCTGCGGATCTATCTCGTCATATTCATGAACAAGACGATTTCTTAATCCTGATGATGGTGCTATTTGTTTTGCTAATTCTGGTGTAATTACTTGATATTTGCTAAGTTCAATGAAAGCTTCAAAATTAGTAACCGAATTTCCAGGACTTAATTTTGATAATATGTGTTCATTGATATCTATTGCAGCTTGAGTCATTAATTGCAGTAGTCTTTCTACAACAAGCTGTTGACGAAAATCAGTTAAGAAGTTATCAAGGCTAGCAGAGCGAAACTCTTCTAAAGTATTGTAATATTTTGTAATTAACCTCAGTCTCACTAAAACTATTTCGGGATCTATATTACTCATACTCCCCACTTATTTAGTTCTATTTCAATAATTTTGTGTTGATCTTCACGGAATTTCTTTAACTCTGATTTTGATTTTAATGAGGTTAATCTAAATTCCTCAAATTGTCCAGGGTATTTTTCAAACATCATAATCCCGTCACGAGCAATAAAATGGGCTATTAGCTCTGAACAATGATTAAGTTCTACAATATCAATCAGGTCAGGATTTATTTTGAATAATTCACCAATCTGCATAAGTAATTCAAACCAACGTACAACATTATCTTTTACGTAAACCTCACGTTGTTCTTCATCATACAAAACCGCAAAATCCCAGTCACTCTTGGCATTTGTGTTACCAGTAGCTCTAGAACCAAACAAAACTAACATTTTTAAGTAAGGAATTTTTTCAGGAAGTTGTAATGAAAGTTCTTGCAGTTCTGAGATGGTTGGAGTATTGTTTTGCATTTGATGATTCTCCAATCGAATAGATAATCGTCAACATTCATGTGCTCACTCTATAATTCTATTCAAATCCTTCCAGTAATTTCGCAACTTGTTCAGGAGCAGGAAGTTGATTTTTTAATTCTTGAGGTAATGTTGAAACTATCTGATAAGTTGCTACACCAACTGGTTTATTAGATTCTTTCAATGCATACTCAACAATCGTTCTCTGCTTCGACTTGCAAAGAATAATTCCAATAGAAGGATTTTCATTAGGTAGCTTTACCTTGTCATCTAAAACAGCTAAATAAAATTGCATCTTGCCAACATACTCAGGCAAAAATTTACCAATCTTCAGTTCTATTGCAACCAAACATTTTAGACTGCGATGATATAATAAAATATCTATAAAATATTCTTCATTATCAACTTCTAGCCGATATTGACTACCGATAAAAGCAAATATCCCGCCCATTTCTTGCAAAAATGGTTCCACTCTTGTTAAAATCGCTTGCTCTAGCTGTCGTTCGCTGTGTTCATCTGCTAGTTCCAAGAAGTCAAATGTATATTCATCTTTAACAGCTAGTTTTAATTGGTTCCGAATTTCTGTTGGAACAGTTCGATCAAAGTTGGTTTGATTCAGCAGAGTCTTTTCATACGTTTGATTTTCAATTTGGTGAATCAAAACATTTTTTGTCCAACCAAATTTGCAAGTCATTCTAATATAAAACTCTCGTTCTAGGTCATCTTTACACTTTTCTAAAATGACTATATTGTGAGTCCATCCAATTTCTGCCACCATTGGTGGCAGAATTTCTTTAGAGTGGTAAGTTAAGTAAAAATCTCGCATTCTCCAAATATTACGGGCAGAAAATCCGCTAATACCAGGAAACTCAGCTTGTAAGTCTTTTGCTAACTGTTCCACTACCGATTGACCCCAGCCTGCTTCCTGCTGTCGGGTAAAAATCATCTGTCCAATGTCCCAGTAAAGCTTGATCATTTCCCGATTAACTGCTTTTAGTGCTTCGTACTGGGCTGAACGAATACGCTGTTTTATTTCCATGAGTAAATCTTTGTAATTGTCTGAAATGGGGTTACTCATAACGTAAAATTTTCAACTCGTTCATCACCAAGTAGCCGACGCGCGTAGACTAAACAGGCTTGTATATCTTCTCTTTCTAGCCAGGGATAACCTTCTAGCAAGGTTTCGATAGTGTCTCCTGCTGCTAGCATTCCTAAAATATGTTCAACCGCAAGGCGACGACTGCGAATAATTGGTTTACCGCTAAAGATTTGAGGATTGACTGTGATTCTTTCCAAAAGTTTTTGTTCGTTGATGGTTACGTGGTGTGAGTGGATTGTTTTATCGTGTGTACACTCGAAACAGCAACTCAGTCTTGTAGGTAGAGATATAAACAACGACCTTCCGATTACAAGTCGGGTGTACACTGCAAACAGCATCTTAATCTGGTGGATAATGGAAATCTACGAGATTCTGTAAATCCTGATTCCGACAAACTTGGTGTCCGAAATTTGTCTCTAAAACACTGACGCGATTCTCAAGGTCAACTAGCTGATTATCTTGAATGGCATTCTGGAGTCGCACTGCTTCTATTGCGTCAACTAAATAGTGAAGTTGATCGAGTACCATGCGGATCAGGTGGAGGTCGGCATTCTGGTTCTGCATTTGAGATTGTTTCATTTGCATAGAATAAGGTACAGTATTTTACGTTCACAGTAATTAACCCTATAAGAGCTTTTACTATGACTAAAACTTGTGTACTATAGTAGCAGTATAAGTCTAAGGCACTCAAATCCCTATTAGGGATTGAAACAATTCTCTGTGAACGTACTACTGTTCCTTGTTCTGCCTTAAGACAATGAATAAACAAAATCCCTATTAGGGATTGAAACTCTAAGCAACCCATATCTCATCTCCTTTGCTTTTAAACGTATAAGCAAGCGTATCCAGCAGCAGTGCAGAATGACCGAAAGCGATCGCATACGGTGCGTTAACATCATGAAAGCTATACTGATCGCTGATTGGGTAAATCTGAAAATGCATCGGTAGCCGCAACCGCATCCGTACTTCTGCAACTGGACGGCGAATCACATAACAAACTAAACCCTGTGTTTTCAAGCGTTTGTTAATCTCCCCAATCCAGTAGTTGTCAGGTTGCCAAATTTCCACACCTTTTAAAACCTGAACTTTCCAAGCGTCTGCTTTTGGTTGCAAGTCGCCTGAATAGGTAAATTTCCAGTTCAGCCGTTCCTCGCGGTAGGAACGCAACTTGATAAATGCGAGACAGTGAGCAAATCTACCTTTGGCTATGGGTTGTCCGGTGCGTTTGGCGGTTTCTTGGAGTGTCCGTATAAACGCCGCTTCTGTCCACATTTCAATTTCTAAGTTGCTTAAAATTCCCGGTAAATCATAGGTTTTAAATTTGTCTACTTCGTTTTTTTCTGTTAAATCATAAATTCCGCATTGCAAAGGACTAGAACCTCGAAAACTATAAGCATCATCAGCAATGGGATTTCCTGATTTACCTGAAAGCGCTTGCCAATCTTTAGCCCATCCTTGAATACGTCCAGCTAGAGATTTTAAACTGGTTTCAAAGACTGCTTCACAAGTTACTTGAAACTGCTCTCGACTTTGGGCATACTGTTGTTTAATTGTCCGATCGCTTAATTTGTAAGCCAGCCAAAATGATTGCACAGCACCCCAACGGCGATAATAACCATGAAAATCATTGATTTGGCGATATTGCTCTTTGATTATGTTTTGCAGAGTGGGGCGATCGCAAATACTATTAACTACTAAAGGTGGTGACTCTACCTGAAATAATCTCTCCACTAAAAAGTTGGGCACTAAAGCCAAAGCTGTGAAGTTTTCAAACTTAATTTGCTCACCATTTTTCTCATAGCCATCATGTCTACCCAAGCGTCCCAAACGCTGAATAAAATTCCCCGCATCTGATGATTCAAAAATTAAAAAGTTAATTTTAAAATCAACGCCAACATCAATGGTACTTGTGCCCAAAACTAAATCAGCCGACAAACTTAGCTCTTTTTGTGCTTTTCCTGATAATCCGGTATTTTCCCCCACCGTCAAGCCATGAGGCTGCAAAAGTTCTTGAAAAAATAAAGTCAGCCGCTTGACTGCTGCAATGGAATTGAGAATAATTGCTCCCTTACTCCCTGGATACTGCTGAAACTGAGCCAAAATCAAATTGCTATTTTCTCTTAACCAAGTTTCCGAAGCTTTAAAAGCAGGTTCCAAAGGAATAAAATTCAGTGAAATTGCTCGTGCTACTTGCCGCCATCCTTGCGATCGCAGTTCGTTTTCTTGTTCTGCCGTATTAGGAAATTGATATTTATTGTTCTCTAAAGGGTTAATTTCTTGACAGCGAAAACCTGCTGTTTGCAATCTGGTAATTAAATTTTTATCTGGTGTAGCTGAAAGAAACAAAAACTTCTTGCGGCGGTTTGTACAGCGAATTAACAGCATGGTATTAATTACACTAGCAATTTGAGGAGCCGCAAAAACATGGAATTCATCAAAGATAAATAAGTCAAAGTCTTTATCTATTCTTCCCCATAGTTTATCGGGGCTGTCACCAGGAATTATATAAGCACCCCGATGCAAATAGTGAAAAATATCAGGGTTAGTTAATAATGCTTCCCGTTGATTTGTCAAAGTTGCGATCGCTGCACTTTTTCTCAATCCTTCATTCTCAGCATAAATTTCTAAATCAGCGCCACTCAGCCGCACTACACGCGGTTTATCTCTGGGTTGAAATTCTTCAATATATCCTTGAATTTGTATTTCTTGGTCACGCGCTAATTCGTTAGTTGGATAAAGTCCAATAGCCGAAAATTCACCTTGCAGCACTTCTAAATAAGCAGCCAAGCTTTTACCATCACCAGTCATCGCCGTATTAAATACTACGTCAATATTTGGGTTTTGCAATGCTTTTAATGTTTCAACTTGATGCCAAGATAGTGACCAATTTTCAGGTAATTTTACTCCGTCAGGTGTGGCGACGGTTTGGGAATAAACAGGCTTGAGAGTAATTTTGTAACTTTCGGACATACATTTAAATAGTGTCCGTAACTGGTTGTTAAAACCTATATTGGCACGCACAATAGAAGTTGGCAAGATATATCCGTATAAAAGTGTCCGTATAAAATGAGTCGTAAAGGTCAATCGATAACTCTGTCTCTGCGAGAACAGGATAAAACCGAATTAGAAAACCTGGCGCTGGAGTTTGGTATGATGTGGGGCGATCGCCCGAATATCTCTAAACTAATAGAAGCGATCGCGCGCCATCATTTAATCATTGGTAAAAATCACGACTGGTCAAAATCCCGTATCCGTGCTGTTCATCTTGCAATGCTGTCATTAGCTGATATTGGGCAAAATGAGCAAGCGCAGGTAATAGCACAATTATTACTTGAGCGTGGCGAACTACCTATACCTCTGCGTAGCGAAATCGAAACCTTTTTAGGAAATTTACCACCACCTTGGCGTTTAGAAATAGACCGTTACATTTTACGAGAGCAACCGTTTCAACTGAGTTATCAAGACGCAAGACAGCATATCTGGAATTTTACTGTCCGTTACGCCAAAGTTACGGTTCATGAAAAGCGCCAATATCTTGATTGCTGGTGTGAAGAGACCGAGGGAAACTTAGATGTAGAAGACTTACAGCACAATTGGAGTTTACGTTTAGATCGTATCCAAGATGCTGCTGTTTCACCGATTGTTGGTGAGTGGCGACGTTCTGGATTAGCAGAGATAGATGTAGAAATGCATCTGTTGGCTGGTTTAGCCTTTGCTTATCAAGCCAAACTTGAAGACAAAATCAATGAATGGCTACCAGATAAAGCAAAAGTCAAGCGCGTGGTGAGGGGTGTCTCTAATACTTTTTGGTTCATTCGGGAAGTCATGCAATATGCACCCGATTGTGTAATTATTGCACCAGAAAAGGTGCAAGCACTAATAGTTGCAAAACTAAAAACCCTCTGTCAGCATTACGGGCTAGAAGTTTCTTTGTAAAAGCTAGTGGGGAGTGTGGAGGATGGGGGGATAGGGAAAAGGTTAAAGGGAAAAGGGAAAAGGGAAAAGGAATAAATTTAATCTTTCCCCTTTTCCCCGGTTGGTGAGCTTGTCGAACCATACCCCTTTCCCTTTCCCAATGTCCCCAGCGGGTGAACGAAATTTTGTGTGGGATTTCTAGCTAAGTATCCAAAAAATTACCCTCCACACTCCCCACACTCCCCAC